>CAYJQR010000001.1:0-13309 GCA_964372345.1 uncultured Planctomycetia bacterium
TAATACCGGAACTGCTCTCCAAGGAGATTGTCGAAGTGCTGATTAGACGGCGCGATGAGAAACTCCCAAACGTGTACGTTTTTAACCCTGTTCGAGATAATGAAACGGTTAATTATAGCTTCAATGACGTTGTTGGCTTGATTGAAAAAGTGACAGGTTATCCCTTTAAAGCTATCTTCAGTCATGTGATCATAAACGATTTGGTATCAGTGGCTCGACAAAACCTAGCACTAAGAAATGGATTCGCTACTCAGAATCTCCTTCGAATGTTGGAGAAGATGGATGAGTTAAAGCAAAAAACAGGCATTCAAACGGTTCGAACAGCCGATGCCCCCTCACTCCTTGCGAAGTATTCCCGTGGGGTGTTTGGTGTCCGTGAAGATGAAGTGATGAAATTGAGATGGTACATTGAGGAAGGGAAGGATCTAGTTAGTTTCCAACAATTTGAAGAAATACAAAGCTTTGTAAGAAAGATGGATGAACAGGGTGTTAAGGTTATTTTAAGACCTTTGAGTTTTCTCGATAGGCGAGAGATGAGGGAAGCAGGAGGGAGCAAGTTTGATGAGGCAGTTCGTTATAATCGCTCCGATCTGGCACGGGTCTTAGATGAGATTATGTCTGAGAGACATGCTTCTATGCCTGAGTATCAGGGATTGTTGACAGTCTTTCAAGGAAATTCAGATGCCCTTGATCGCGAAATCACACGTTTTATGGGAGATTATTCTGCAATTCCTCGACGAGCAATGATCCAGCAACTTTATCAGCGTTGGATTCAGGGGATTTGGCCTCAGGGGACTGCTCTATTGACACCAGAGCAAGTAAAAGAAAGAGAGTTTCCAAAAATTTTAGTCGCCAGTGGTGCTTATAACCTTCTGTGGTTAGGGAAGGATAATCAGGTGATTCCTCCTACTGAACGATTGATTTCAGCTTTAAATGCCTATCTTAGGCAGGGAGGATACCTCATTTTACTGAGTGGATTCTCTCGACAAATCCTGGAAGAGAATATTGTGAATCGCTTAGAGCTTGGGTTGCGTGAAAGAGTCGTCATAGCCCCAAGCGCTGGAATAGAGGCATGGAGTTACATTAGTGGGCAACCCTACCAGCTCCAATTAGGGCGTCTTCCTGAAGATGATGTCATTAGTCAGGACCAGAGAGAGAGGTGGAGAAAAATCGTTGAAGAGGTTTTCAATGAATTTGATTTGGGACAATCCTTAGTAGGTCCAACAGGCTATACCATTGCAGAACCGGCAAAGATTGATAATACGAGGGAAGGAATGATTACGATTGCAATGCCTGGAAGGACTAATCTCCAACCCGAGATCGCTAAGCAAGTGAGACACAGAAACCAGGAGTCAATGGAACAGGAACAGGTTTTTTCAGATATGCGGATTCCGGTGATTGAGCGTCTAAAAAAGCGCTTCACCGACGCTGGGTTAAATATTCACGTTGTAGAAGCACGTGCAGGAGAGCGGGCCATCAATATGTTGCCGCTGAAAACGCATGAAGCCTTGGAACACATACTCCAAGCAGAAACAGTGATGAGACTATTTGGGAATCACAGAATTGAACCGAAAGACCTTCTGATTATGATGGAAGGACGGAGAGCTAAAGAGTTAATTGACAGTGGGGGTTTTAAAGAGGCTCAGTATGTGTGTGTTCATCCGGCAGTCAAGCTGGAAGAATTGCCTGAGTCAGTCTACCTTTTTCAAGGTCCGCCCGGCCCTTTAGGAGCCGCGAAGTTTTTGGAATCCGCTGTGAGAGGTGATAGAGAGCGAGAGCTAGCTGTCCAAGGAAGAGCGAATCTCTCCCTACAGCATCAGCTATGAAAATGGATAGAGGATAGAGGTCAAATCTCCACTTACTACAACTGAAGTCTTACCCATCTGCCAATTTATATCCTTTACAAAAGGACAAATTTGTTGTATTTTATCCTTTATAGAAGGACAAATATAGGGGAGGGCTCGATGCGATCAGAAGAATTTAAGGAAATAATTCTTTCAAACGAGAAATTAATCCTCGATGAGATCAACGAGATTATTTTACGTGAGAATTTATCGTTTCCTGAAGAGGTAAGGAGGGTGTGTGCGCTGTATGGCGTGCGCAGGAGCGGAAAAAGCTATATCTTATTTGATCTATTCAGAAAATATAGGGAGAATGCTCTTTATATTGATTTTGAAGATGAACGACTCAATGGTTTCCAACTCAAGGATTTTGAGAAATTAAGAGAAAGTTTTTTGGAATTAAAACCACATCTCATCAACCAGCAAGAAATAGTTTATTTACTGGATGAAGTTCAAAACATTGAGGGGTGGGAAAAGTTTTCTAGAAGAATGATAGAAAAAGAAAAGGCAAAAGTTTTTGTAACGGGTTCTTCCTCAAAAATGATGCCGCAAGAGATTCATACTTCCCTACGGGGTAGATCATGGGGAGTCTCTGTCTACCCGTTTTCTTTTAGGGAATATTCAGCGGCAAAAAAAATTGACATCAAAGATCCTGATTTTGTCTATGGCACCCAAAAAGTCCTTTTAAAGAATTGTTTTTCGGATTATCTCCAGTGGGGAGGATTTCCTGAAGTTTCTTTTCTAGAATCCATCTATGAAAAGAGAAAAGTCTTGAACGAATATCTCTCAGCAATGTTCTTTAAGGATTTAGTGGAAAGATTCGATATTAAGAATGTGACTTTATTGGATGTTTTAAAAGAGAAACTTTTTTCTTCTTTTTCTTCGAAGTATTCGTTAACTTCTTTCTGTAAGCAATATAAGGATAAATTCCCCTTCTCTAAGGATAGTGTATTTGCTTATTCTCGATATTTTTTAGAGAGTTTACTCATCTTTGAAGTAAAGAAACTCTCCGAGTCTTCTTACCAGAGATCACGAAATCCAGCTAAGACCTACTTGGTGGATACAGGATTGGCTAGAAAAGTGACTTCCGATGATTGGGGACGACTTTTGGAAAACGTAGTATTCCTTGAACTAAAAAGGAAGGGATATGAGATTTTCTATTTTGAAGACAAACACGAATGTGATTTCGTAGTGAAGGACCCACAACAAAATAAATGGATTGCTTATCAAGTTGTTTGGCAAGTGAATGATAAGACAAAAGAAAGGGAAATAAATGGGTTGATTGAGGCGTGTGAGTATTTAGGGCTAAAAACGGGGATGATCCTTACCTATGATGAAAAAGGGGAGAAGAAGATTGGAAGGGTGAACGTTAAACTTCTTCCAGTTAGAGAATGGCTACTGGCACAAAATGTTTGACCCCTATTATACCGCTCCTCTATTCTATTGTAACTTGAATTAATGTCTCTTGTTATAGCTTATTTTGTGGAAATAAGACAGAAACTAGTTAGGTTATTTTCATTCTTCCACTTGTAATTCTCTAAATCATCAGGTAAATTTATAAGTGGAAGCGCTCTTTAATAACAGTCGTAAGTCGTAAGGGATAAGTCGTCAGTGATTCACTAAAGGCAAACTATTTCCGCCAGAGGCGGACCCGCCAATCTTTGTGGCGGGCGAAAGGATAGGGCGCAAAGCTACGAGTCCTAAAGACAGTCGTAAGTTGCAAGTCGTACGTCGTCAGTAGAAGATAAAGAGGTACTTACGACTTATGACGTACGACTGTCTTGGAGAGTCGGGCTGCCGTAATCGGTGAAAGCCGATTTCCGTTAACCTGCGACAAAAAGCGCCTATTCGGATAATGCCGAATAGGCGCTTTTTGTTATGGAGAACAGAGGAGAGATGTCATGAGAAAAAAATACCCGTTCGCTAAAGTCTGCGCAGGATTTCTGCTACTGCTAGTAGGCTGTTTTGTGGTCAGTTCATGGGTCTATGCTGAACCCAAGAAGTCAGAAAGCCGAACTTTACAGGTACATGTTCAAGTGGAACCTCTGTTTCTAGTGGATGTGAGCTCGCGTACAGGAACCCATACGATTGAGTTTGGCACAGTCCAATTGATTTCCATGGAAGAGATGGCGAAAGCAGAAACAGTTCAGGTGGATATTTCAGTATTGAGCAATTTAGGGATTCCTTACCAAATTTCTCACGCTACCACGGGCCCTCTGGTGAATCAAACAGGAGAAGTATTGGCGTTGGAAAATTTTGCTGTGCAGACGATACCTCCTGCTTCCGGATCGGGGAAGATTTCAACTCTACAGGCGATTGTTCCTGAGGGGCAGTTGTTGTTTGAATCCTCATTCGATGGGGTGAGTGATCACTTTATGGCAAACTACCTTTTGAGTATTCCTCCAACACAAGCGGGAGGGAATTATCAGACGAATCTTATCTATACTATTGCCACAAAGGAGTAGACAGAGTATAATATATATCAGTCCAATGAGAAAATTTCTTCTCCCTTTAGCGCTTTTACTAGCCCTCTGGGCAACCACGACACAGCTCTTCGCTGCGTTTTCTCTTTCTGCAACGCCGTCTGTTACCCGTAACCATATCAACTTTGGACAGGTCAAGGAAGGGGATGTGGTCACCCAGGAAGTGGAACTAAAAGTTACCAATGATACCTCGGTCCGTTACCGGATTACCCAGGTGATGTTGGATACTTTAAAAAATGAACGAGGAGAGATTTTTCCTGCTGAACAGATCAAGCTTTTCTTACGGAGCGCCAGTCGAGGGACGATGTTAGTTCAAGCTCCTGCTCCTTTGCAGGTAGGGACGATGGAGTTATACACTTCCGATGAATCGGGGACCCAGGACACAATGACGTTAGCGTATACTCTTTTTGTTCCACAACAATTCAAGGGGGGAACGTATCAAGGAAGAATGACCTTTAATCTTGAACCGTTGACAGCGAATTCTAATGCGTCTCTCCAAAGTGTGACCCTTGATTTTTCTTTTGATTTGGAAGTGGTCTTTCAGATGGTCATCTCTTCTGAATCTGGGAAAGGGAAAATTGATTTTGGAAAGATTTCTCCCGGAGATACTGAGAAATCAACGGAGATGTCTTTTGAAACAACCAGTAACCTAGGTCAAGAATACCGGATTTATCAGTCTCTTTCCAATCCATTGGTGAATGCAGAAACAGGGGAGTTTCTTCCAATAGAAAACATGGTGGATTTAAGAAACGAACCCGTTTTAATCTATCAATCATCGGGGACAGGAGACTCTGACCGCTTCTTGGGGAATTATCGCTTAAAAAATATCTCTACCTTGACTGCTGGACGCTATACCGGAGAAATTCTTTTGACCGTTGAAACCTCTGCGGTCCTTCCGGCAGGAGTGCAAACCCGTTATTCCATTCCAGTGACACTGGAAATCGAGCCTATTTTTGATTTTGTGATCACTCCTGAAAACGGGGATGCTCTGCAATTTAAAAATTTAAAAGCTGGAGACGTTGTAGAAGGGAAATTAACAGTAGAGGTTCGTACTAATGCCCATCAGTCCTATCAACTTCAACAAATGGTCGGCGCTTCTTTTAGCAGCGCACAGGGTGAGGCGCTCCCTGAAAAGAACTTCGAAATGATGCTCAAGGATGGGAAGATGGGACAGGCGGCCTTCCAAGGGTTTCAAGCGGTAAAAATAGGCGCTACTGCTCTGTATACTTCCAATCATAAAGGAGACCCCGATCAGATCACCATCGTTTATCGTCTCTCTGTCCCTTCCTCCGCCAGAGGGGGAGACTATCGTATCCAGCTCTCGTTTGCCCTGACACTCCTCTAAAGAGTTACCTCACCGCGAAATCCACATCTTGCGCCAATGTTCCCTCAGGATGAACTTGAATTGTTTTTGTTTTTTCATTCACTTGGACTTTGATCTCTCCTACGGGAGCGTTCTCTAAGAGGTAACTCCCTTTGGAATCAGTCACTACTGTTGTGCCTGCGATGGAAACTTTGACGCCTCCGATTCCTTTTTCACCCTGATCATATCTGCCGTTCTGATTTGTGTCCCGATAGACCTTTCCAGCGATGATCCGTGTGGTTCTCAGGGGGAAGAAAAGTTCATAACTTTCGTTCAAGGACAATGTTATTTCTTGCTTGAGGGGTATGTCAGTCAAATAGGTGTAGGGAAGGCTATTGACATCCACCCGCAGGGTATGCTTCCCAGGATCAATTCTGCCAAAGTTAAAATGACCGTAGGAATCAGTTTTGATGGATTTGGTTTCATCGAGCCAGACGGTTACATTTTGAATGCCAGCATCGGATAGATCAAAGGAACGATTGGAATTGAGGTCATTATAGACAAAACCGCGGATCTGTGAAGTGCTCAGGATTCCAAAATGAACCAAGGCAATTTCCCCCTGAGAAATCGTTGCCTCTCTTTCTGTCATGCCTGTAGTCATATATCCGGGTGGTAAGGAAGAAATGTCCAATTGGATGAACGCAGTCTTACCGGAGACCCCTTCCAGCCAGTAATATCCTTCATCATCACTGACAGCGCTTTTTCCATCGCTGCTAAAGACTCGGATTCCTTCAATTCCATTTTCCTCTTTATCTTGATATCCATTGGAATTAGAGTCTTCAAAAATCATTCCTACTACAGAGGCTCGTGGATTCCATCGCCAAGGTGTATCATAGGAGGAGCGCATTCCCATGAAAATTTCTCCTTCTGCTTGTCTGGGATTGTTATTTTCAAAACGAATATGCTTTAAACTGCCATTCAAGAAGATATTCACCTCTTTTGAAAGGGTATAAGTCAGATTCAATGAGTGAGAAAGAGTATCCTCGCCAGAAAGAAAACTGCGAGGGGAGTCTGTATTCTCCTCATTTCGGTAGTGAAGTCCATAATTGCCACGGAGAGGAACCTTGCGGGGGATCGGGAGTTTGTAGCCTAATCCCGCGCTAAAGGCGCGGGGACGACCTTGAATATTAACGGTTGTCTCATCCAGAAAATTCCATTCTTCTGACAGGTTGAGGGAGAGATTTTGGGTCACATTGAGGTTGCCTCCAGTAACGAATTGATGGCTCTCAAAATCGTTGGCTGGAGAAGAACGATAAACATTATCCCTGAATTGATAACGCAGATAGGTGTTCAGGTTCCGATCTCTGATCTTAAAGCTTCTTGACAGATACGCGCTGTAAGCCGCTAGTTCCGATGGGGAAAGAGAACCCATTAATCGGGTATCGGAATAGATGAATCGAAAGTTATAGAAATCCCAAAAATAACTAGACAGTCCCAACTGTACTCGTTGGTTTAAGGCGTCAGGCTCGGCTGGATTGGGAAACAGGCGGTTTTTATAAATCTCGATAGTCCCATCCAACTGCAAATTTTTAGAAATAAAGTAACTGGGTATGAAGCGAATCCCCTCTTCTCCTTGATTGGGAGGTGTGCCAACGATCGTGAGTAAATCTTTTTCTACATTCCAATAAGAGGTTTCAAGCTTCCACGGGGCAGTCTTTGAACCTAAACGGTTTCTTAAGGACAGTCCATAATGACGGCCATCGCTTCCCAGTTCACCTTTCCAGAGGGAGGGTTTGCCGTAGTCAAAAGAAATCCCACCGGCATCCGCTTTGAGTTTTGGGTTTCTATCGTCTCCATACCCATGGACAAAAATTCCACTTAAAAAGGTTTCTTCGTATTGTTTATGCAATCCAATCCCTGTCAGGAAGCTGTCCTGTTCTTTTTCAAAACCGGGGGCTAAACTGCCAAACGATCCCAATCGTTCCCTTCCCCCAAAAAGATCATAATCAAACGGTTCTGTTCGTTGGGACCATTGGATTCCTCTGATCTGTGTAGGGGGGAGAGTATACCTCACTCCAGAGACACTGGTGTCAAAAAGAGTCAGATCGAAATTCCGAATTTCCTGAACATGGCCATTTTTAAACTGAAAGGTATAGTTAGAAACATCGAAATCCTCTTTTCTTTTTCGTAGGAGTGTAGAGTAATCAGCGTCTCCATAAGGTGTCTCCATCCGTCCTTCAATACGCTGGGTCATGCTCAGTGTCTGACGATTCATTTCACTGGCAGAATTTCCCCGGTAGAAAGAATTATGATTGAGATCGTAGCGCAGTTGCAGAGGCTTTGCCTGTTTTCCTTTTTTGGCCTCCTTCACCAGAGGAGTGACTTGGGATAGTTCTGTTTTGTAGACTACTTGGATCTTATAGGATTGTCGCTCTCCTTGATCCCAAACTAACAATAAGGTATCTCCCAGGGTTTGTCCCGTGACCCCCAGAGAGGAAGGAGATGTTTGTTTCACGGAGACCTTATCCGGCACAGTGGTCATAAAACGAGTGATCTGTTTTCCTGGGATCGTAATCGAAGAACCGATCGCAACCCTCACTGCAGAAGCAGTCAAAATATCCGATTGGATTTTCATAGCTGGGATAGCTGGGATAGCTGGGATAGCTGGAGGGACACTCGGTTCTCTTTCCAAAAAACGAAGGAGAGTCTCTTCCATGGCTTTTTCACGGGCTGTTTCGAAAGCAGGGGCGACCCCTTCCCTAGCGTGAATTGGGTTGGAGGGAAAAAACAACAGGAATGACAACAGAAAGAGGATCCACATTAGGACAAATCTTCTTTTACTGCTCCATTAGCTGAAACGGTGATTTTCCATTCTTTGACCCAAACTTGATTTTCCCCCAAGTCAACGGTGAGAATGACATCGTAGATCCCTTCCGATAAATTGCCAGGCCAGGCCGTTGTGGTTGTGACAGAATCATTGGGGAGGGTGTATATTTTTGGAAAGGCTCCTCTGGCAACGAGGGCCCCTTCTCTGTTTGAAAGATTAAAAGTAGGTTCTACAGCCAGATGGGTATTTCCTGTGTTCTTGAAATCCAGTTGAAGTTCTAATATTTTTGACTGTTCTCTCCTCATTAACTGAAAAGAGGCGATTTGACATTCTCTTTTGACGGTCCCCGACACTTCCACATAGATCAGAGAAGCAAGACGACCACTGATGTGGACGACTCCCTCTTGGTTTTGCGCCAAGGCGCTTTCAAAAAAGAGCGCGGAATGGTATCCTCCGTGGGCGTCAGCAGGAATAGAGAGAGTATAGCGAACCTTTTGTGATTCTCCTGGAGAAAGAGTGAGTTGTTCTGGATAGACCCGCAGCCATCTAGAACAGGAGAAAGGGAGTAAGCCGGGGGGGGCAAACTTTTTAGTCCCATTCCCCTGAAGAGAGGTATAAGCCCAATCCTGAACGTAAATTTTTAAGTGCATCACCTCTTTATGGGAATTGCTAAGGGTGATGGTTCCTTCCTTGGTTTCACCCGGCAACATCTTTTCTTCGACTTTAAGAGGGTTGATACGGGGAATACCTGCGGCGAAAACAGAATGGGAAAGATAACTGCTCAAAAAAAGAAAAACCAATAAGACTAACGCTTTAGGGTTCCAACGCACAATAAAAATCCTCATCTCACTATAACACACCCACTTTACTCTAGTAAAAGCAAGCGCTTCTGTCAATCAAAAAGAGACTTTCTCCCTTTAAAAACCTAACCTTAACCTTTCCAATCCACAGTCAATGTGAGTTGTCCCTCATATTTTCCTGATCTTTCATCAATCCCTACAAGGTCGTCACTCTGATACACCTGTTTGCCACTACAGTCGTAGCCGTCTGTGATTCCATAAACAATCTGGACGACAGTGCCCGGATGATCCCCTTGCTTTGTCCCAGCAAGACTGGTGTAGAGTTGAGGTGTTTTTGAGGCTTGTACCACTCCTCCGGTCCCAACTCCTACCGTAGTGTCCCGTCCATCTCCAGGGTCAACGAAGCTATTCACAATGAAAGCTCCATCAATTTTAGAACCTCCGGGTCCTTTCAATGCAGAGGTTGCTTGAGTAATCACGTACTGCGTTCCCGTGTTGTTAATCACACCGACCAGGACGCGATAAATTTCCTTGCCGACCATGGCAAAAGTGACGTCAGCAGGATTAGGGATCACAGTGAAGAGGAGAGGGGGCGCTTCTCCCTGTAAAGGGCTCCCTAGATCGGTATCACATCCATCGAGATCCTTATAGAAACTAAAACTGACGTCGAAAACCTGCTCGATCGTTGCTGTGACGGTGATATTTTTATCATCTGGTTCCTCAACCAATGCTAACGCGGGAAGAGCGAACAGCCCTCCTATCAAGATCAAGAAAATTCCTATTACTTTATTGCTTCTCTGTTTTGTGGGCATGACAGCCACCTCCTATTGGGGCAGAGTTGAATATCTTCAAACAAAAAAGGAAGAAGGGGGAAAAATAATTTTATCTTCTCCCCCTTCTTCCTCAACTACTTTCTCTACAAGCATAGAAAGTATATCATTGAGTATTGAATCTGTCAATGACCAGGAGTGAAAAAAACAAAAAAATTTTTTCTCCCTCGCCCTTGACAACCTCTCTACACCATGCTACACTTGCCCTGCTTAGAGAAAAGGAAACATCAGATAATAGGGGGGAGGGGAATTAACCTCCTCAATTTAATCTGCCAATACAAAGCTCTTTTAAAAAGTTTATAAAGCGTGGTACATTCCCGAAAAGGCAATCTCGATAGGGGTAGGTTGTAGACCCCTCTAGGGAGCGCAAAGCCAAAGGGCCGAAAGGAAGCCGGGCTGCCGAAGGAATCATAAAGGATTCTCTTATGGCAGCTCGGTTTTTTTAATGAGCACGGAAGTTACGGAGCAAAGCGAACGTAACTTCCTGTGCGAATTAAATCCTGAGCGACTCTGAGCGAAGCGAAGAGGAGTCGAAGGATCTATTAGGAGATAGCTTAAAGCATGCGTCAAGTTCTAACAGTACTGGTGATATTGGGAACGGTTCATTCCGCGTGGGCATTTGACCCGTTGATCGGTCAGGTCAAACAGGATCCTACCCGTGAAATTGGGATCTATCGGGTTGAATTGGCCCGTTCTAAGCAGAACCAGCTGGATCGAATTCAGCGATTGTTAGACAATAGCGATTCCATGAATCAGGAACTCTTATACAAGACAGCGCCGAAGGAAAACGGGAAAGACGAAAGGGGAGAATAACTCAATGGCGGACGTACGGTGCATTCGTAATTTAAAAGATGTCGAAGAGATAATTCAGGAAGGGGCGATGTCAACTTACGCCTTACGGCTTACGACGTACGACGTACGACGTACGACTGACAACTTCGTAATGTCGGGGGATACCTCTTCCCCGGCAGATGGAGGGCATTTACGCCGAGGACTCCCCCCCTCGGCCGCCCTCCGATGGAATCATTATCATTTTGTTTCGCCATTACATCAAAAAATGTCAACGTACGACGTACGACTTACGACTTACGACTTAAAAAAGGTCAGATTCTTTCTTGTCTTGCTGGTTTTGGTAGTCAATGGCATAGTTGCAGGGGACGGATATGCCGAATTCAGCTATCAAAATCCGGCTCGAAGCGGTCTTGAAGAAATTCGCTCCCAGTCTCCTCGGCAGTTACAGACATCCAGTTCCCAACAAAGAGAACTAGTGAAGAAACAGCAAGCCATAGCAGAGACGACTCAGATCCAAAAAGAAATGGAGAACAGCTCCGAACAGATCAAAAAGTCTCTCGAAGACGAAAAAGGCAGGAGACAAAATGCTGAAAGAAATACTACGGAGTTAAGTAAAAAGGCTACAGAGCAAACGGAACGGGTTCGGGGAGGGACCGAGGTAGGGTTTGAGTATTCCCTTGAGGAAAATTTTGATGGGTCCGTAGCAAAGGTATTACTTTTAGAGGGTCTGGTTGCTCGAGTTGAGGGAGAAGCTGTTAAGAATGACTTTGGGACTGTGAGCAAGCAGAATAGAGATATCACTTACTATGGATGGGGAAAGTATTATCGTTTGCCACGAAGTGAACGAGTGGAGCTCATTACCAACACAGGTGAAAAGGTGATTGTGGAAGTCAGCGAGACTACTTTTGAAGAATATCATGGCGATCCCAAATGGTGGGCGAACAAGTACTCACAGCATTACGCTTTTCCAAAAGCATATACAGCAGTTTCTAGCAGTTCTTTGACCCCTTACAAAATAGACACAATCAAAGTAACTCAAGCAAATCCACATATTAATCTGGAAGATGGTCAGTGGCAGCGCGACAGCTGGATAGAAGAGACTAACAGTACAGATGAGCCCGGTGTTATTTATAGAAGGCAGGTCTTTATGGCTAGTTACGATGATTATAATAACCTTAGTACGTTTTTTTCTATTTCTTGGTCACCGAAGGCTGATTTGGAGCTGGTGTTGACTACCTATAAGGGTACATATACCAAATTACCTGATGGTCGTGAGAAAGTAGGATTGGAAGAAGTTAAAAGAACAGAAATACCAGCCACGTCTGATCCAAAATTGATGGCCATTTTAGATTCTGTACTGGCTGAAGAATTAGTCCCATTTGAGTTAGTTCAGTATGCGTATGGCATTGCAATAGAATGATATAAATAAATGTTTATAAAACTATTGACAAAGTAGTTGTTTAATGATATACTTCTTATGATTTTGAGAAAAGAAAATAAAGAATAAGATGCCCGATAAAAAGAAACAAAGAAAAATGGAGACTAAAATGATACACACTTTAGGAGGATTAATATGAAAATTCTACTACACAAAAAGGGGTTGTACAGGATGTTAGCAATATTTGTGGCTGTTTCACTTTTAACTTGGCAAACAGGTTGGAGTGTGGTGGAAGAGGTTAAAGTGAAAATGGATCCAGGGGGGAATTGGATTTGGCAGAATCAGAAAAATCAAATGAATCAAATCAACAATGACTGGGCGAATCAAGTCCTTTTTAATGTTCAAGCTCGAGCACAAGCTCAAGGGATCCAAGGAGTAATCGAGGTAGCGTTTCAAGTAGATGAAAAGGGGAATATTATCAATTTGAACATCCTTGGGGATAATGTCCACAGCGATTTCATTATTAGTGTACTAAGTAACATTCCTAAAGGTAAGCTCAGCAACGACCCTACAAAAACGTTTACGGTCAAGGATGCCAATGATCAGGATGGCGATGGAAATAAGGATGAACTCCTTGGTGCCCAATATACATGGGAATATGAACTCAATGGGGTGAAATTTACGGTTGTACTCAATCAGAAATTTGAGAACGTTGTGACCCCTAATAATCCGCAGACTAATAACGCCAATTTGATTGCCTCCGAGACAACTACAGTTACGCAAGAATCAGCTTCAATTGATGATGATGGAAAGATCGTAACAACACAGTTGATAAAGTATAGTTATGATGCAAATGGGCGGACAAAGGTGATTACAACGACAACAACGGACGATGCTGGAACAAAACCAACGGTAAGTATTGAGACATTATCATATGATAACTTAACTGGGCAGGTGAACCAGCAAGTGGTAGAGACTCACAAATGGACATTAGATCAGGAGACACAAACGTACAAAGAGGTAGTGCAGACGGATACTACACAGATTAAGTATGA
>CAYJQR010000001.1:13409-103077 GCA_964372345.1 uncultured Planctomycetia bacterium
AGACACAAACGTACAAAGAGGTAGTGCAGACGGATACTACACAGATTAAGTATGATGCGAATGGGCGTACAAAACAGACAATCACAACTAGGAATATAGCAGGACAAGAGAAGGATGAAGTCATCATTGAGACATTGAGCTATGACGCCCAGAGTGGGCAGGTGAACCAGCAAGTGGTAGAGACTCACAAATGGACATTAGATCAGGAGACACAAACGTACAAAGAGGTAGTGCAGACGGATACTACACAGATTAAGTATGACGAGCATGGGCGTACGGGCGTAACTATCACAACGACTATTGATGATGCTGGTGTTGTTAGTACGCGAACTGAAATTAGCGATCCCGATCAAATAGACGATTATCTTGTTTTATTGACTGATGAACAAATCAACAGACTTTATGAAGAGTACGGGATTAATCCCGGCGATTATCCAACGGAAAAGCAAGCATTAGCCGCGTTAGCTGTCGAGATAGGAAAGGGAATAGGATACGATGAACAAACTGGACAATTAAAAGGAACCTTTGTAATTACTGAAGAACCCAATCGTGAGGAAGGTACTGGTGAGATAAAAAGCATATTGCCACGGGTAACCTTACCTGTAAAAGAATCTTTTGATGGAAATGGTCGTCTTGGGCGTCGGCTTACCCATACCATTGATGATGCTGGGATATTGACAACCCTTGACGAAGTCTTCGAAGCAGAATTCCTCGATCCCACTAATCCCCAACACCTTGCCTATATCAACGGTCGTGATGCTGATGGGAATGGACTCGCTGATAAAGATGAAATTGGATATGATACAAGAACAGGACAACTAATGGGTGTTCTCCGTTTTGAATACCGCGATCAAAGTGTTGAAGATACATTAAAGATGTCCTCTATGAATGGAGATATGGGACTAAGCTTTTCCCGCAATAATGGGGTAGAGACAAAAATTATAGGTCAAAGTAATTTAGTAGTAATTACACCAAGTGGAAATGAGACGATTATGGTCTATATTCCTCAAAGCCTGTTAGATCTGGCAAAATCTGAAGGAGGACAACTAGAATTTTTCGTACAGGATGCGGCTGGTAATATTTATCAAATTCAAGCTGGTGATTTTGTGCCTGCACCCAATGGGAGTGCTTTTACCCAGTCTTCAGATGGTTCAGCCATGTTACGGGCACAGGTTTCTGCTACCAATATCGGAAAGGCTATTGGATTCTCAGAGACTCTTTCTGTTCAGTGTCGCTATACGACTAAAGATAAACAAGTAATGAATCAACAGGTGGGTGGTAATTTCGTGCTCTATTGGGATCCTGAGGGGCAGGTTGTGGATCAAAATAATCAAGGCATACAAGGAGCTGAAGTTACGTTAATCCGTCAAGACACAGGAGAAAAGGTCAGTTTGAGCAATCTACTTGAGGATGTGACGTCAGCGTTAGGATCCTTAATGACAGATCTCCTTGGATTCTTTAAAGGATATGTAGTGGATCCGATTGTAGAGGGAGTTACCTATGTGCTTAATGTTGTTGCTGAAGGATTTAAGACTCTTCAGATGGCTTTTGAAATGACAAAGGAATTACTAACGAAAGGTCTTAATTTTGGGGTCATTCAGATGGAAAAGGGAGATAGTAATGAAATCGTGGAAAAGGAGTATATTCCACCTCAGGTCTCTACAACCATTGGGGATGACAGTAAAGGAGAAATTCCTCCAACGAATGCATCAAATACTACTAGTAATAATGCGAAGCCTCCTATGAGACTCACTAATGCAACGATGTACAGACAGATTCCTTTACCCTCGGGAGGAGCGATTACCTGGGGACTGGACAGCTCCGATGTAACAGGGGTTGATGGCAAAATTAATATATTTGATTTAGTGAGTATTGCCTCTAACCTAGGACTGACTAAAGAAAATAAGGAGTGGGATAAGGTTTCTAGCTATGATTTCAATGAGGATGGAGTGATCAATATTACCGATTTAACAACATTGAGCAGTCGGTTCGGAATGACGGCTAGTGACATAAACTGGGATGCCCGCTACGATTTAACCAAAGATGGGGTCATTGATGAAAATGATTTAAAACATCTTGGGGAATTTTTTATGAATACCAAAATAAATAGCAAGTGGAAAGACTCGTTAGATGCTTCCCCTGATGGCAAGATAGATGGAAATGACTTGTTGATCGTAGGGGGTAATTTGAGTACCAAGTAAACTGAGATTGTTCATCATCAGAGAAGGGAGGCCTCCCCCCCTCCCTATCTGGCCGGGGGCCCGCAAGGGCCTCCGGATTTTTTATGCGGTTGATTCATGGGTTTGACCCCATAAATAAGCCATGCTATACTTAATCCTAGGAGGGTATCATGGGAAATATAATGACAATGCAATTAGAAAAACTAAGTCAGCTGCGCCATGAGTCGCCTGCCGCGGTGATAGCTGAAGCGCTAGAGATTGGTATTGCAGAACTCTTTCGGGGATCAGATTGAAGCGGTATATCAGGGGTGATTTGTCCAAAAAGAAAGCAGTTCAATTAGCTGGACTCCATACTGTGAAATTAGCTGAACAGCAGAATAAAGCAGTTCTGAAGGACATCGCGTGGGGTCTAAAGAATGGATGAGTTCGTTGTAGACGCAGGCCCTTTCATCCATCTTGATCAAATTGGACAATTACAACTATTGCAGAAGCTCTCACAGTTATTAATTCCTACGAGCGTTCTCTACGAAATTAGAAAAAGTCACAGCCAATCTGCACTCCATACTGTTCATCAGCAGAATCAGCACTCCAATTGCTCTATGATCGGAGTAATCTCCTTGTCACATATGCCATTATTGAAAACGCAATCCAAAGCCTAAGGAAGGCCGTAAACCATTAATGGGTTGGTCTCCGGAGTTTTTGACGCGGCTACAATAAGTCCCTTGACCGAACCCTATGAAAGGGAATAAAATATGAAGAAATGGTAAAGAAAATTCTTTGCCTGGGGGTTACTCTTTTTCTGTCGTCACAACCGGTTTTCGCGCAGGGGCCGCAGGTGACGGATCGGGACCAAATCGCCGCGATGGAATTAGAACGATCGAGTCCCGCGCCAAAGATGTGGCCTCTCCCGATTGGAGGGCGGGTCCCGGTGGCAGAGGCGGTCGGGGACAAAATCGGAGAAACGGTGGGGACGTTTCCTTTCAAAAAGCGGCCGACGGGGGACGACTCTTTTCCGAAATCCGTTTCTTCTCTTCATTCCCGCCAAATCTATTCTCTGCAGGATTGTTTGGAGATCGCTATTAAAAATAACGAAGACCTCAAAACCGCGCGAAAGCAGATTGAATTAGCCCTGTCGAAATTAGACGAAGCCAAACGGGCGCTTTTCCCGAACGCGACTTTTAGCAGTTCCTTCACCCAAGGAGAAACACGAACAGCTCCGTTTGAGGAGAAAACATTTATTTTTAAAATTGAACAACCTCTTTTAGATGGCGGGGGATTAAAGGCGACGCTGGCTCAGGCGCGGGTCAATCTGGAGGTGGCCCGCGCTAATTACGACAAGGTGACGCAGGATCTTCGCTTTGAAGTCGAAAAAAGCTATTACGAACTAACGAAGCTTTTATTGCAGTTGGATGTCCAGCAGGAATTTTTGAATCAAGCGGAGCCGATGGTAGAATTGGCGAAGAGGGAGCTGGAAGTGGACGTCATCACCCGCCTTGAATATTTGAATGTTCAAACCCTCTTCAATCAGTTTCTGTATCAGTATAAGTCCACCGAAAAAGACGCCTCGCTGGCGCGGATGAATTTACAGCATTCGATGAATTTCCCCGCCTCTGCGCGGATCCTGATTGACTACCCGTTGGAATTCCGCGAGTTTGGGAGGAGTTTGGAGGAGTGCCAGGAGCTGGCGAAAAAAAGACGACCGGAGGTGATGATTAACTATCTTTTAGTCAAGTTCCACGGCTACAGCCAAAAGATCGTTGAGGCGAAAGAGCGTTGGAAATTGGACCTTTCCAGTTCCTACGGTTCCTCCGGGTCGGCTTTTGAAGGAGAAGATTTAAGCATGGGAGATGATTTGTTTGTCGGAGTTCAACTCAGCCGGCCTTTCGGTCTCCATTCATTGACTTCCTCGGTGACGAATCAGAAAACGGCGCCGAAATTGGGGCAGTCGGACCGGACCGAGTCCACGGCCGCTTCCGCGGAACTCGGTTTATTCAATCAGTACGGCGGCATTTCGGAGGAAAAAGAGGCGCAAGTTTCTTACCGGCAGGCGGTGGGGGAATGGCATAAGCTGCAGAAAACCGTCGAGAGCGAAGTGGGTGAAGCTTATTTTAACGGGGAGAAAGCGGCGGTTCTCTACAACGCTCAGAAAGAGCGGGTGGAATTCCGAGAAAAGGGATTGGTAGTTGTCCAATTGCAGCAACAGATTAATGAGGCCCTTATTTCCAATGTTCTTGAGGCGCAGCTTCAATTGGCTCAAGAGCGGATCGCTTTGGTGAACGCCCTGGCGGATTATCATCTCTCACTGGCGAATCTCAATCGAACGACAGGGTACTCTCTATAGTGATGCCTTTGCATTTTAAATCCGGACGGCTGAAAATTGTTCTGATCGTTTTTGGCATCTTGTGGGTCTGGGCCATGATTTGGATGGTCGGAGTGACTGTTTTTGGCAAACAGAAGCAAGAAGCAAGAAGCAAGAAGCAAGAAACCGGAAGCGAAAAAATAATATCTGACCGAGAAACTACCGCTAAAACGCCTGCCCACGCGAAATCTACTAAAGAAAATGAAAAATCGGTCATCCCCGTGAAGGTTTTTAAGGTGGCAAAAACTGATTTCGTTGATTCCCTCCCGACCGTTGGGACGATTAAAGGATTTTCAGAGATTGATCTTCGCTTTGAGATTAACGGCGTAGTGGAAAAGTTTGAGTCTCAGGCGGGAGACGCCGTAGTCAAAGGGGATGTGATCGCGACACTCAATCAAAAGGATCTGAAGCTGAAGCTGACCCACGCGAAGTCAAAATTGAAGAGCGAAGAGAGCCGCGCCAGGGCAATGGCGAAAAAGAAGGATATCCATCAGAAGCTGTTTGACGTGGGGGCCATTATCCGGGATAAACTGGAAGAGGTTCAACTGGAGGCCGAGAGCGCTCAACTGGAAGCGGAGGCGTCGAAAATAGAAGTGGAATACGCGGAGGAAGAGTTGAGCAAAACGACGCTGGCGGCGCCGCGGGACGGGGTCATGGGTCCGCGGGAAGTGGAAATCGGGGAGTTTACGACGCCGAATGAGAAAGTGGCTTCGCTGCTGGTGATTGATTCTGTTTTTGTCGAGGTGGGGGTGATCGAGAAAGATATCGAAAAGATTCAAATCGGACAAAGGGCTATCGTGGTGGTGGATTCTTATCCGGGAGTGGAGTTCCCCGGCGCGGTAGAGAATCTTTATCCGGTGATCGAAGGGAGAAGCCGGACGTTGACGACACGGATTAAAGTGGAGAACCCCAGGGCGTTACTGCTTCCAGGAATGTTCGGGCGGGCGAAGGTGACTATTTTCTCAAAACCGGATTCCCTGGTTTTCCCGAGTCTTGCCCTGAATAAAGCGCCCACGGGATATACGGTTTATCTCCTCAAAGACGAAATCCGGAAAGAAGAATTGAAAGCGGGGATGAAAGCCAAAGTTGAAATCCGATCGGTTGGAGTCGGTTATATCACGACCGACCTCTGTCAGGTCAATACCGGGGTTCGAGAAGGGGAATATGTGGTGATTGAAACTCAAGGCGAACTTTCCGATGGAGCGGCGGTGGAGGTATTTGATGTGCAAGAGTACGCGAAGTCTTCTAAAGAGGTAACGAGTACAAGATGACTCATGGGGAAAATTTGTGGTAGGTGGTATAATAAGAACAGGAATGAGGTGATATTTCGTGCTTCAACTTGATTGGAAAAATTACATTGTGAGTTCAGTGGATGTCCTTAAAGGTAAACCACGAGTCAAAAATACGCGAATTCCTGTCAGTTTGATTCTAGGATACTTGGCTGCAGGAAATAGCTTTGATGAAATTATCGGTGAATTCCCAGATATCACAAGAGAACAAATATCAGCTTGCTTGGATTACGCTCGTTACTTATCAGAGTTTGAGGTTTGGGCGGCATGAGTTTGCGATTTTTTGCAGACCATGGCATTTCTAATTTTATTATCCAGTTTCTTCGTAATTCTGGTTACGAAGTCCTAAGACTAAAAGATGACCTCACACCCGATTCTCCTGATCCAGTAGTGATTTCCAAATCTCAACAACTTGATGCTATTCTCATTTCTCTTAATGGAGATTTTGCCGATGTTATAACTTTTCCTCCCGCCCATTACAAAGGAATTATTGCTCTTCAGATGAGAAATCATCCTGAGATAATTCTTCAATTGATGACTCGGTTAAAAACCTATCTGTCAGACTATCCTGAGATGGAATGCTACAAAGGACTATTGTTGGTAGTAGAAGTTCATAGAATTAGGGTTGTAAAGTGAAGCCGACACTGACGACTCATATCTGATCATGGGATTTCCCACTCTAAGCGTCCGTCGTCCGGTCACGACCATCATGGTTTTCCTCGGCGTGATCCTGATAGGATTTCTGTCATGGGTGCGCCTGCCGCAGGAATTATATCCTCCGATTACCTACCCGCAGTTGACCGTGGTGACCTCTTATGAAAACGCCGCCCCCGAAGAAATAGAAACCCTTGTCACGAAGCCGCTAGAAGAAGTGATTGGAACCGTCAACCGCCTCAAACGGTTGAGTTCGACGTCGCGCGAAGGGCTCTCCATTATTCAGGCGGAGTTTATCTGGGGGACGAAGATGGACTCCGCGGTTCTGGATATCCGAGACAAAATTGATCTGGTCAAGGAACGCCTCCCTCGTGAAGCGGAAGACCCTATCGTCCTGAAATACAATCCCTTTGATCTGCCGGTGATGCGGCTGAGTGTGACCGCTCCCGCTTACCATCCGGCGGAACTGCGCGAAATCGTTAGAAAACAGATTAAGGATGAATTGGAAAAACTGGAAGGGGTGGCGAGCGCTTCCATCATCGGCGGGCTGGAAAGAGAAATCGTCGTTGAAGTGGATAAAGAACGGCTGAACGCCTCCAGGGTTTCACTCACCGAAGTGGTAGATTCCTTAAAAAATTCGAATATCAACTATCCCGCCGGGACGATTAAAGAAGCATTCTACGAGTACTTGATTCGGACGATCGGTGAGTTTAAAGTTCTGAGTGAAATTCCAAAGGTCGTTATCAGCGCTGAAGAACTTCCTTTGGAACGGACCCCTTCTTCGAACCTTCCTCCCGAACAACGGCGGACTTCTTCGCCCAAAGAAGAGATCCCGCAGCGCCTGATTCTTTTGCAGGATCTAGCGCGGGTCAAAGATACCTTCAAGGAAAAAACCTCCATCTCGCGCTACAACGGAGAAGAAAATATCTCCGTCTCGATTCAGCGCCAGACAGGGGCCAATGTCGTGCAGATTGTCCGCCGGGCGCGGGAAACGATCAAACGAATTAAGAAAGAACTTCCCGAGGGAATACAGATACGGGTTGTTTACGACCAGTCCCAATTCATTCGGGAATCTCTGAACGGAGTTCGGGACTCCACTATTCAAGGAGGGATGCTGGCGTTTGTGGTTCTGTTTCTCTTTCTGCAAAGTTTCGCCGACGCGTTGATCGTCTCGACCGCGATCCCGATTTCAATCATGGCAACGGTGGCGCTGATGTATTTCGCGGGACTGACGCTGAATACGATTTCGCTGGGAGGGCTGGCTCTGGGGATAGGAATGCTGGTGGATAACGCGATTGTCGTCGTCGAGAACGTCTATCGCCACACGAAAGGGAGCGCCGGACGGAAAGAGGCGGCCGCGCGCGGGACGGAGGAGGTTGCCAGCGCTTTGCGGGGATCCACATTGACGACGATCGCGGTCTTTTTCCCGATTGTCTTCGCCACGGGAGTCGCCGGCCAGCTCTTTAAAGAACTCGCTTATACCGTTTGTTTCTCCGTATTTTCTTCTCTGGTAGTGGCGCTGACGTTGACGCCGGTTCTTGCCAGTCTGTTGAAAAGCTCGATCATTCCCTGGAAATATTTCGACCGGCTCAATCAGTGGGGAGCGTCTGCCGCCAGGAAAGTGGGAGAGGGAGTCCGGTTTTCTTTAGATCACCGATGGATCGTGGTGCCGGCGATTGTCCTTTTCTCTCTGCTCAGCATGGGATTATTGAGTTCTTTAAACAAAGAGTTTCTTCCAAAAATAGACCAGCGGCAATTTTCGATGAAAGTAGACCTGCCGACGGGAATGCGTCTTGAGGTTACTGATGAGGCGATTGGGCGGATCGAGGCCCACTTAGCTAGTTTCCCTGAAGTGAAGGATAACTCGGTGACGATTGGTTCCTCCAAAGACGCGGCTCTGGGACAGGTGGCGGAGACACTGGGATCTCATCAAAGCCAAATCCTGGTGAATCTCCGGTCCTCCACCGACGAAGTGGTCGCGCGCCTTAAAAGATTATTGGAAAACGAACCCAAACTGGCCGGCGCCCAGATCGAGTACATCGTCGGTGAATCGGTCGTGACCTCCAGTCTCGGAGGGGGACAGCCGATCGTGGTCGAGGTTCGAGGCAATGACCTTGCCGGTCTTAAAACGATCTCTGAGGATCTTCAGAAGGAAATGGCCGCTATCACCGGTCTCTTTGGAATTAAGACGTCTCTGCCGCGGGCTCATCCTGAGACCAAGGCTCAAATCCTTCGAGAACGCGCGGCGCTCTATAACCTGTCGGTGAGGGATATTGCCGAAACAACGCAAACGGCCATTAAGGGAAAGGTCGCGACTAAGTTTAAAGAAGGAGGAAAAGAAATTGATATCCGCGTTCGCCTCCAAGAAGAAGACAGAAAAGATCTCTCGCAACTGCGTCATCTTTTTGTCCATTCTCCTCTGGGAGTTGAGGTTCCTCTTTCAGAGGTGGCGTATATCAGCGAAGGTTACGGCCCGAGTGAAATCCGGCGGCTTGAAGGGGAGAGGGTAATTTTGGTTTCGGCGAATCTAATTGGCAAGGGGCTCACCCATGCCGAAAAGGAAGTTCAGCAGGTGATTGACCGTTTGGAAGTTCCTTCAAAGATGTTAGTGAAAGTCTCCGGAGAAAGTCAACAGGTTCGAGAGTCTTTTGTCACTCTTTTCTGGGCGCTGGTTCTTTCCATTGTCTTGGTTTACATGATTATATCATCGGAGTTTGAATCGCTCTGGCAGCCGATGGTGATTATGATCACGGTCCCTCTGGCGGTCATCGGCGTGGCGTGGAGTTTGTTTATTCTGCATATTCCGATCAGTGTTGTTGTTTTTCTGGGGATGATCGTTCTGGGGGGGATTGTCGTCAATAACGGGATCGTTCTCCTTGAATTTGTCGCCGAACTCCGTTCTGAGAACAAACCGATCAAGGAAATTCTGGTCCAAGCCGTTCTGATTCGTCTGAGGCCGATTTTGATGACGAGCTTAACGACTATTTTGGGATTAATGCCTTTGGCGCTCGGTCTTGGCGAAGGGGCTGAACTTCAATCTCCGATGGCATGGACGGTGATAGGTGGAATGACGTCTGCCACTTTTCTAACTCTATTCATCGTTCCCGCGATCTATCTTATTTTCGACGGGGCGATTCAAAAATTCAAGAAGAAATGAGAGGACTCCCCGCTTTTGCCGTTCGAAGACCGGTGACGATTCTGATGCTGACACTGGGGGCGATGCTGGTTGGCGCGGTCTCTTTGTTTCAGCTCCCGGTCGAACTCATGCCTAACATCAGCTTCGGCCAGATCAGTATCATCGCGGAAATCCGCGGCGGCATCCCTCCAACGGAAGTTGAGACGCTCGTGACTAAACCGATCGAAGAAGCGGTTAGCTCCGTCGGGAATCTTAAAGATATTATCTCGGTTTCCAAGGAGGGATTGGCGACCATCATTATGGAATTTGAGCCGGGCTCCGATATGGATATCGCCGCCATGGAGGTCCGGGAAAAATTCGCGAGGATCCGGAAAGATCTCCCCAAACAGATGGAAAAACCTGTGATCGCCAAATATGAATATGCCGACGTGCCGGTGTTGATTCTGGCGGTGACGAACCTAGAGGAATGGCAGCCGGCCTTTACTCCCGGCGGAGAAGAGAAGCCGGTTTCAGGAGAAGGGATCCTGCCGGAAAAGGGTCCGTATTCGGTGGAGCAGTTGCGGCGGATCGTGGATGAAGAGATCAAAGACCGCTTCCAGAGGATTGAAGGGGTCGCCAATATTGAGGTTTCCGGGGGGAGAGAGAGGAAAATTCTCGTTGAGATTGATCAAGCCAAATTGATGGCTTACCATTTGCCGATTGAACAGATCATTAATATTTTAAGCTTAAACAACTTGAGTTTGCTCGCCGGTGATATTCAGAAGGTGGAGAATAAATATCTGGTTCGGGTTCTGGGAGAATTCCGGGACGTCCACGAGATGGAGGAAATCGGTATCGCCCTAACGCCGCAGGGATCCATTCTTCGTCTGAAAGATATCGCCAGAGTGGAAGATTCCTATCTGGAACCCTCCAGTTTATCCCGCTTGAACGAGCGGCCGGTGGTCTCGTTGTACATTCAAAAAGAATCAACGGCCAATACCGTTAAAGTGGTGGAATCTGTCTTAAAGGAAGTAGAAAAAATACCGCCGCTGATTAAACGGGATATCCGGATGACGCCTACCTCCAATCAGGCGGAGTTTATCAAGAAAGCGATTGACACGGTCAGGGAATCCATGATCTTGGGGGCGGTCATCGCCATTTTGATTCTGGCGCTTTTCTTTATCAGGGAGAAACTGCTGATCAGACTCTGCGCTTTTCTGGTGATACTGCTGACGGCCGGTTTCTTTCTCTCCTATTGGGAGATCATTCCGAGGCAGGCGCTCCTTTATTTCTCTTACTCGGTGCTGGCTCTCATGGCGGGGATCGGCGTGTACCAAAAATCGCTCCGGCCGACCTTCGTGATCGCGCTGGGGATTCCGATTTCGGTGATCGCGACTTTCGCCGCCCTTTATTTCGGAAAATTCACGCTGAACGTGATGACTTTAAGCGGGCTGGCGCTGGGGGTGGGGATGCTCGTGGATAACGGGATCGTGGTGCTGGAGAACATCTTCGCGCACCGAGAGCGTAAGGGGTCAGAGAAATTCAAGAGCGCCATCGAGGGATCCACCGAGGTATTCATCGCGATCGTCACCTCCACATTGACGACGATGATTGTCTTTCTCCCTCTGGTATTCGTCAATCCGGAGATCAGTCTTTTGTATACCGGCTTCTCGATGTCGGTGATCTTGAGTTTATTTTTTTCTTTGTTAGTCGCCGTCACGCTGATTCCGGTTGTTTCCGCCCGGATTTCCTTCTCCACCGCCGGAACGGAACTGACGGGACCGCAAGGAGATCACCAAAGGGACTTGGAATGGGCTCTAAAACGACGGCGCTACTGGTTTTTTCCCACTACTGCCGGAACGGGACTGACAGGACTGCGGGGGTATTACCAAGGAATCTTGGAACGAGTGTTAAAACAACGCTATTGGATATTGGGAGTCATTCTTCTTGGCTTTGCGGCCAGCGCATGGAGTCTTAAAGCGCGGGATAAAGAATTTATAGGGACTACCGAGCAGAACAAATTTACGATTTTTATCGAACTCCCGACCGGGGCGAAGCTGGAAGTATCCGACCAGATGGTCGCCAAAGTGGAGGCGATTTTAAAAGAGATCCCCGAAATTAAAACGGCCTCTGCCCGAGTGGAAAAATGGTCTTCAAAAATATACGTTGAATTGAATCCAACGGGCATACAGAGCAAGACAACCAAACAGATCATCGAGGAAATTCGTCCGAAAACCGATAAACTCCAACCTGCGTTTATCTATTTTGAAGAGTCCGAAGAGATGGGAACCAAGGAAGTGATCCTGGATCTCTTTGGCCATGACTACGATATTTTGAGGGAACTTGCTATTTCAATCGCGCGGCAGATGGAGCAGGTTCCCGGTTTGACCGACGTGAAAATCCGGATGCGGGAAGGGAGGCCGGAATTAGGCCTGTTGATTGACAAAGAACGGGCCGCCCTTTTTGGATTGAACGTCGCTGACATCGCGGAGACTCTGCACGCCCAGATGAGGGGATTGGTCGCGACCCGCTATCATACCGAGGCAAAAGAAGTCGAAACCATCGCCCGTTTGCGGGAACAGGACCGCCGTACGTTTGACCAGTTGAGGAAACTGGTCTTAAGTTCTCCTCTCTATACCGGGGAGGGGAACCAGATTTATCTGGAGCAGGTTTCCAAGTTTGATTTCCGTCTCGGTCCCAGTGAGATCTGGAGAAAGAATAAAAATCGAATGGTGCAGGTGAGCGCCAATATTGGGCCGTATCCCTTAAGCAAGGCGGTGGAAAAAATCAGTCAAGCGATCCGGGGGGTTAATTTTCCCAAAGAATATTTCTACCAGTTTGGAGGAAATTACGAAAAACTGACTCAGAATCAGAAAGAAATGACGTTCGCTTTTATCGTGACGCTCATTCTGGTCTATCTGGTGCTCGCTTCCCTGTTTGAATCGTATCTCCAGCCGTTCATTATCATGACGACGGTTCCGATGGGGGCGATTGGGGTCGCGGTCGCTTTGGCCATCGCGCGAAAACCGATCGGGATCGGCGTTTTGATGGGAGGAATCATGCTGGCTGGAATCGTCGTCAACAACGCGATTGTGTTTGTTGACCGGGTGAATGCTCTTCGCAAAGAAAAGGCCAGTGGCTTCCCTCGGCTTCGCCGAGAGGCGAGCGCCCCTAGGCGAGAGACAGAGGCGTTTTTTCAGTTTGCCCTTCTGGTCCAAGCGGCAAAGGACCGGCTCCGGCCTATTCTGATGACCAGCAGCACGACTATTTTAGGATTGATTCCGATGGCGCTGGATCGAAGCGAGGCGGCGAACCTTTGGTCCCCCTTGGCCATCACGGTCATTGGAGGAATGATCAGTTCCACTCTGTTCACTCTCTTTCTTGTTCCATCGCTTTACCTCATTCTGGAAGACGGGCGTAGATTCTTAAAGAAAAAACTTCTGAGTAAGCAGCAATTCCTTGACACAGGTTCAAGCGCGTGATACACTTACCCTGGTTAAGAGATAAGAGGAGTAGAGTGATTCGAAATTCGCCAGCGTGGTTCAGAAATGAGAAGCGGCATGGCGGGGGAAAAGAGTTAAGGCAGAATCTTTTAATAGAACTTTTAAAAAGTAATTTACAACCCAGGCAAAATGCTTGGGCTTTTTCTTTTATCGGACGATTTCCCTTCTTCCGTACGATCTGCTGGGTTGTCTTAGTCTGCTTTACTACTACCAACTTCGCCTGGGCTAAAGGTGAAAGTCTGGGGACATTAAGCCCTTCCTATAAGATTAATCGTTTAAGCCAACGGACTGACACTCATGTTAAGACTACTTCTGATCAGATGAATAAGGTACCCTCAATCAATCAATCAATTCTACATATAATGGCGAACTTACTGTTTCTACAGAAAGATCGACAATATTCACACGTCTGCTAAGTTTTAAAAAACATGTTTCCTTACGTATTTTAATTGCATGTTTTCTGTCACTATTAATTTTCTTCCAGCCTATTTTAAGTTCTGGTGTTGATTTGCGGACAAATGACCTATACGCTGCTGTTAATATAAGCGGCAAACCTCCCTCCGAATATATACAGCTGAGACATGTTGTCTCAATGGATGAAGAAATCAAAAGTGGCAGAGGAAGAGTGAATACTAGATTTGTAAAATTGAATAATGGTTATTGGTTAGTGGTCAATAACGAAAGAATACCATTTCAATTAGGAATGGTTTATCAACCAGTCCCTGAAGGTAAGCACATTAATGACTATAAAGATAACTTTAGGTATCTGTATAGGGCTTTGTTGGATGAGGACGAAGGTGGACTTGGACATGCCAAGATGTTAAGCAGGATGGGGGTAAGGGTAATTCGTCTCTATGAATTACCGATCAATAAATCACTGAATGTAAAAGACAAGGATAGCAAAGACATACGTGAATTAAAATATATTTTTCGAAGAGTGCATGAACAATACGGTATTCGTTTTATTGTTGGGACATACACTGGCTTATATGACAATCTCAATTTTCATAGTGAGAAAGATCAAAGAAGAGTTTACGTAGATACGATGCGTTTAGTAGTGACATACTACTTGGAGCCGTGGTTATTGGGATGGCAGATTGGTAATGAAAACAACTATTACACTCGAAGTCAACAACGCATGCCTCAGAAGATTAATTTAACTTTATCCGAATATTACCAGTTTATGGACAACGTTGCAGGAGCGATGAGAGATGCTCTTAATGGGATTCATGGTGGATTAATAAATCCCACTGCCCAACAAATCATTATCTTAGGAAATGGCGATTTGACAGAGGCAGAAGCTAAACTGATTGCCAAGATGCGAAACATTGATGGAGTTGGATTAAATGTCTATAGAGATATTGAAGGTTTTGAAAGGCTATTGCGATTAGCTCATGATGCAATTCCCCGTCCTGTGATTATTAGTGAGTTTGGTAAAGCAGGATTAGGTAATACTCAAGAAGATGATCAAGCTAAATATCTAACCGATGTTGCTGAACTCTTACTGAAGCATTCTTCGGGGTTCTATGGTTTTGGCAATGTATTGGCAGGGTTTATCTGTGAGGCTACAGACCAAGCATGGAAAAAAGAAACAGGCATTACAGGTGATGCATACTTAGGTATATTAGGGAAGAAAGCGCAGAGCCAGCTAGAACGTGTCTCTGGGCATTTCAAAAGAAAGATATCATTTTTACCGAAGACATACTCACCCGCTGATTTGATTATCTCTTGTTGGAATTATCTAGAGGCGAAGGATTATAACGAAGCGATTGGATTCTCTGAAAAAGTCATTGAATTTTACAGTGATGAAGCTTTGGTACAGGAACGTAATTTATCTTCTGATTTAAAGAGTAGGGGATTATCTATGGCAGAGTTGTTATCCAATAAGAAAGAGATGCAAATGCTGGAGCGTACTTATTGGGCGCTTCATGCTGTCGGCTCAGCACATTTTATTAAGGCAAGAGCTCTTTATGAGCTGGGCAGACGTGACGAGGCAATCTCGGAGTTTAGATCTATCCTTAAGAATTATTCTAATGCGTTCTCAAGAGATAGAGAAGGGAACTATTGGCTTTTTCAAAATGCAATTCGTGAGCAATATCCCGAGGCTATGGTCGGGTTCGGTTCAAGTATCTCTCCTTCATTAATTGAGCTGGCTTGGAAAAATTATGAGTCACAAAAATATGGTGAAGCAGTAACGGAAGCAGCAAAAGTAATTCAACTTTATACAACCCAAGCTAAAAAACAAGAGAGCACGACAAGCATACTTGAAAGGCCATTATTGACTGATCGAGAAATACAGAATAACTGGGCATTAAATGATGTTGCTACGGCTCATTTTATTAGGGCGTTGGTATACCACAAGCAAAGGCAGGATTCTCAGACAAAGAGAGAATTAATTCAAATTAGAGAAAATTATCAACATGCTTATTTCCAAGATAAAGAGGGTCGATATTGGAGATTGTTAGATCTTCTCCCTGAGAACAAAGAGGTAAGTATCGATTTATTTCTGGATCTTTTACCTTTTACTTCAGAGTCATTGATTGAAGTGGCTTGGAAATCGCTATCACTCAATCAGTATAGCCAAGCGGAAGCGTGTGCTCAGAAAGCCATCGAGCTTTACAGTCGAGAGGCGAAGGTTCAACAAAAAGCTATTCTGGGCTTCCCTGGATTAGCTAAAATACAAGCTAGACGATGGGCGCTGGATAATATAGGAACAGCACATTTTATTAGGATGAAAATTTATCATAAGGAAGGTAATGCACCCAAAGCTATTGAAGAAGCGAATATGATAATGAACTTTTATCCTGACGCGATGTTTCAACTAGAGGAAGGAGAGAAGATAAAAATTACTTCTATACTGGATAGAGAAGCGCCTTTGATATTTTTGGAATTGTCAGCGCTAAGTTCTTCCGAATTACTGAAAGCGGCAGCCAGGGAAGAAGAAACTAAGGATTACAAGTTGGCTTTGAAGTATGCAAGAAAGGTGATCGAACTTTATGGAGAAGAGGCAAGACGCCAACAAATTCAATATAGAGAAGCAACATCACCAGAAAACAATCGGGTGCTTAATGATGTTGCGATGGCTTACCTGATAGAAGCTAGAATCTTATATAAACAAGGAGATCACCAGAAGAGTCGCCAGATCATTGAGGCAATTCTCAGATCATTTAATAACGCACAAGTAAGTTATGTGGACCAATCTTCTGTTAGGCAATATAAATCAATTACCGAGGTAATTCATCCGAAATATCCACTCCTCTTTTTGGATATAGAAGTTATGACTTCAGGGGAGCTTTTGCAGAGGGCGTGGAGTTATTATCAAACAAAGAAAAATGACGAAGCTCTGGCACACATTGAGACCCTGTTAGAATTATTTGATAGTAAATCTCCGAGAAAAGAAGGAATCAATGTTTCTAGCGGACTGTATAACGATTTAGCTGGAGCGTATTTCTTGCGAGCTCAGATTGCCATTGCACAAGGTAACTATCCAAAAGCTGTAGAATGTATGAGGATTTTGGAAAAGCGTTTTTCAGAAGGTCGCATCATCGGTAGTCGTGGCGAATTAATCAATATAAGTACCCTTATCGATTTAGATTTTCCTACCTTATTTATTGAACTTCCGGATTTGTCACCAGCAAACCTATTAAAAGCAGGAATGGGATCTTTCACTCGTAAAGAATATGCAAAAGCTCTTAAATTAGTTAATAAGGTGTTAGAACTTTTTAGTAATCAGGCATCACAAGAACAACAAAAAATTTGGCAACTCGATCCAGATCAGATTCGTAAAAGGAAACATGACGTAGTAGATGAAGTAGGGACAGCTTATTATTTAGCAGCCAAGGTATTGGACAAGATGGAGAGGTCCAGTGAGGCAGAGAAGCTATTATTGGAAGTCTTGAGGAAATTTCCTTCCGCTAGGATTCAAGACAAAACCGGTAGAGAATTAGCGCTAGCGTCAATCATCAATCCACAATACCCATCACTTTTCTTCACCATGGAATCTTTTTCATCGCAAGAACTGCTGGCAGCCACATGGGATTCTTTTAATCAAGGGAAAAATGAAGTTGCTCTGCTTTATACTCAAAAAATATTAGAACTTTATGAAGAAGAAGCACAAAGACAGCAACAAATGATTTCTGCGGGTAGGACATTATTACCAACACAGAAATGGGCACTAGACGCAGTGGGATCTGCGCTTTACATACAATCTAAAATTTTCCTTTCCACAGGGAAAGTTTCTGAGATGCGACGATCTTTAAACAAGATAACCAATAACTATGCAGGCGCCCAAATTCTTGGGAAAGATGGTCGGTTTTGGAAGGTGAATTTAATTACCCATGATGTTTATCCTGATATTTTCATTCGACTTCCTGATCTTTCATCTACATCTTTGCTAAGAGCTATGTGGGATGCTTTGGATAAAGGAAAGATAGCAGAGGCTAAAATCTATTTGGATAAGGTTGTCGAACTTTATTCAGACGAAGCAGGTAAACAAGAAAAGGAATTGGAAGCTCAAAAAAGCAATGTAGAAAAAGGATTAACACAGTATGTTATCTTAAATGACGTCGGGACGGCTTATTTTATGAAAGGGAAGATTCTTCTGGATGAAGGTCGATTAGAAGAGGCAATGGCTATTTTAAATCACCTCAGACTTAATTTTAGATTTGCACAGATGGATGATGCAGAAGGAAAACGATGGACAATTGTAGATATGATTGATGAAAAATATCCTGAAATGTTCATTTTGCTTCGATCTTTCTCTTCTTCTACTTTAATCGAAGCTGCCTGGGGAACTTACCATCAAAAAGATTACGATAAGGCTTTGCGCTATGCCCGCAAAATTATTTCTCTCTATACCAATGAAGCTCTGCAACAGCAGAATACGTTAAGAGAACAGGGTGAAAAAATAGAAGCGCATCAGCCCAAAGCTCAATGGGCACTCAATGATGTTGCTGCCGCGCATTATGTTATAGGGAGAATTATGCTTGAACAGGGGGATGCAGGGGGTGCTAAGCAACAATTAGAGATTGTATTAAAAAAATATCCCTCTGCACACACGCAGGATGAAAAAGGGGAATACTGGTTGATTAGAAAGGGTATTCAAAATGACTTTCCCGATTTATTTATCGATCTGCCTTCGGTAGATTCTCGGACATTAATTTTGGCTGCATGGAAGGCATTAGAAGCAAAGCAATATGATAAGACTCGGGCTTATGCACAGGCGGTCATTGATTTCTATTCAGAAGAAGCGGGGTCTCAGGAGAAAATACTGGAAGAGGTTGGGAAGTATCCCAAGGGAAAATCCGAAATAGCAAAGTATTGGGCGTTGAATGATGTGGGTACGGCGCATTATATCAAAGGAAAATCTTATTATGAGCAAGGGAAACCTAAAGAAGCCATGGGAGAATTTAACGTCCTTCTACAAAAATATTCCTACTCTCAGGTTCAGGATGTAGATGGCCGATATTGGAAATTAAGAGATGCTGTGCATAAACTATACCCAGACCTATTTGAGGGTCCCGTTTCGACCCAATGGGTTCACTTAGTACTCTTTGCTCTTGTTTTAGAGGGATTGATACTGATAAGGAGCGTTGGTGCAGTGGTTAAAAAAATCTGGAGAAAGATATCTCCTATTGTGGAGGTTTCAAAAGCCAATGGCGAAGGAAAGGATAACGAAAATAGAATAGCTAAGAAATATGTTGTAGAAAATGAATCAGTTATGGCGCCTTTAGATAAAGTGATCTTTAGCGCGTTATTGTTTGTTAATTTGTTTTGTGCCTTCAATCTTCTTGCATGGTGGCTCCAACCTGTCAGAATGAACTACTATCTCGTCCAACCACTACTCTTTGGCGCTTTAACCTACATAGCGATGTTCACGGCTATTTTTTATGTTAATATCTGGTACTTTGTTTGGTCAATGAAACGACCTGTCTACATACCCCCGGAAAGCAACCGTAAAGTTGCAATGGCGACCACTTTTGTACAGGGAGAGCCCCTGGATCTTTTAGAGGCAACACTAAGAAAGATGGTCGAAGTTAAATATCCTCATGATACTCACATACTCGATGAAGCGAATAGTCCAGAAGTAAAAGAAATTGCTGAGCGACTCGGTGTTATCCATTTTACAAGGAAAGGTATCGAACGCTATAACCAACCCTCAGGGCGATTTCGAGCAAAGACTAAATATGGAAACTTAAACGCATGGCTCGATACTCATGGACAGCAGTACGAGTATGTAACTTTTATGGATCTAGATCACCAACCCTATCCCCATTTTCTCCATCGAGTTTTGGGATATTTTAAAGATCCAGAGGTTGGATTTGTACAAGCCCCTCAACTTTATAAGAATCAGTCAGAGAACTGGATCGCAAGAGGGGGAGCAGAACAGAGTTACTACTATTATGGGCCTCTTCAGATGGGACTGTATGGTAATGAGGCACCACAGGTAAATGGCAGCCACAGTACGTTTCGAGTCAACGCTCTGGAAGATATCGGAGGGTATGCGGCGCATAATGCAGATGACATCGTTACCTCGATACTATTACAAGGAAAAGGATGGAAAGGAATTTATGTTCCTGAGATCTTGGCATTTGGCTTAGCTCCAGCAACATGGGCTTCCTATCTTAAGCAACAGCTCAGATGGGCTCACGCAATGTTTGATCTATTGTTCTATCAATTTTTTAAGGTTCTAAGACCACTAAAGATGAAACAAAGACTAGGGTATCTAATGACTGGGGTCTTTTATTTCTTGAAAGTACATTTCCTTGGTCTCTTGGTTCTTCCTCTTATCGCTGTTGGCATGAATCAACCTCCTGTTAACGTCAACACATTGGAGTTTCTTAAATACTACCTACCCTATGTAGTTTCCATGGGGATACTTCTTATTGGCTGGAGCCAAAAATTTCTTATAAGGCCAGATCAAGAAAGAGGAATATGGTATCGTGGAGGGTTTTTGTGGATAGCAACATCACCTTATATTGCTTTTGCATTGGTCAAAGCTTTGCTCAAACAACATCTTCCTCGAGGATTCACCCCTAAGGAAACCGAAATGGGTGTTTCTTATCTGAAAAGCTTTGTTCCTCATATGATTATCGTTGTTTTTTCAGTCTTAGCGCTTATTTATGCTCAGGTGCTAGAGTCTTGGATTTGGCCGACGAAAGGGATGAGACCTTTCTTATTCACGAGTATTATCTCTCTTGGTTTTCTAATCATTAGTTCTACACGGTGGTTCTTTGAGTGGAATATGAAAAAAAGCGCCCAAAAAGGCGGGGGAAAGAAACTTTATGAAAATCCACCCTATCATCCACCGTTTCCAGCGATGGATGGAGTTTTTAGAGTCGTAGAGAGTGCCCTCTAATGGTACAGGTGAAAAAAATATCTTTTATAGCGATGACTTTTATTTTTCTATACGCCATTTGGACAAATGTTACTTCATGTAGTGAAGGCGCCCCGACGCGGCATAAAGTTGAAATTCAGGGAGAATGGCTTGTTGTCGATGGGGAGAAATTTTTTGTCAAGGGTGTCGGGTATGCGGGTTGGAGGCCTCACCAATGGCCGGGAACGGATCAGCAGGTAGATTTAGGACTAGTGGACCGGGACTTTCAGATGATCAAAGAGGCAGGATTTAATACGATTCGAAGTTGGTCCGCCCTAACGGATGAGGAATTAACGATCGCTGAAAAGTATGGCTTGATGGTGATCCAGGGAATTTGGATTGACCCTGACCGTGATTTCTCAGATCCTTATTTCCAACAGCGGACTCTAGAGGATGTCAGGAGACAGGTAGAATGGTCTAGTAAGCATGGGAATATACTGATGTATCTTCTCATGACCGAGCCCACTCCTGAAGCTGTCATTTTTTCGGGAGAGCAAGCAACTCTTAGTTTCTTTCGCCAACTTAAAGCAACAGTTCAGGCAATCGATCCGAAGCCTGTCTCAATGAATAGTTGGCTTCCACTTGGATTCCTTGATCATTCTATCTGGGACGTAGTGACTTTTAATGCTTTCATGTTTGTTCCAGAGTCCCCTAATGTGACTCTCGGATTTCGAGAATATGTGCGATGGCTAAAAGAGACGCATGCTCAGGGGAAACCCTTCTTGATCGGAGAGACAGGTGGATTTTCTGTATCAAAGAAAAAAATTGGAACTCTTCCCTTTGGTGGAAACACAGAAGAAGAGCAGAGCAAAGGTAACTTGACCAGCTTAGATGAGTGTATTGCTGCCGGTGCAACGGGAACTTGTTTAGTTGCTTGGATTGATACATGGCATTACCCTTCTGATCCAGATCGCCATGATGATGAACCGTGGGAATGGGATGGGATTTTGGGAATACCCAATGACAATGATCTAGAAGGCATACCTCGAAAGATTTATGACGACGTAAAAGATTATAATCAGGCGATCGTGATAAGGCCTGCCTCGCCTGCTCGTCAAGGCGGGCCCGACTCACAAAAAATGGACACTGGTTTGTCACTTTCAATCCAGACAGATAAACCCATTTATGATTGGGAAGAATCACCCAAAATTTATTTAAAATTAACTCATGAGCAAGATCAACCTGTTGCTAATAAAGAGATTCATTATGGATTCTTCCTCCCGGTTGAATGGTTGGAAGAAGTGGGACGAGGAAGGACTAATGCGCAGGGAATATTAGAAATGACACCCGCGCTGAAAGCGTCACCTCATTCAACACATCTCATCATTTTCGCAGCTACAGAAGGTGGTATGGGTTCTGTTCATTTTTTACCTTATCGGTACTCAGGACGAAAACCCTCATTTCCGAAAGGACCCTTTTATATTTATCACGATAAGGGTTATCTCGGGAATCATTATTATTATTCCGGTTGGATGGGGGATCGTGGAGATATAAAACTGGATGATCATCATACAGAGAGTTTTTATTCTGGGCGGAGCGCCATTAAAATAACCTACTTACCAAAGAATACCGATCAGAGTCAACATTGGGGAGGAGTCTATTGGCAGGAACCCTTAAATAACTGGGCAAACAGAGCAAACGGTTATAATCTCAAAGGCGCTGCAAAGTTAACATTCTGGGCTAGAGGAGAGAAGGGTGGAGAGAAGATACTGAAGTTTTCGATAGGAGGTGTCCAAGGGCATTATCCTGATTCTGACGAAGCTGAATTAAAAAGTATCACGCTGACTAAGGAGTGGAAACAGTACGTCATTGATCTTCAAGGGAAAAATCTAGAGAATATCTGCACAGGATTTGGATGGGTCACCAACCAAATATTGAATCCAAACGGCTGTACCTTCTACATTGATGAAATTCGATACGAGTCGCATTAACATGAAGCTCAGCCGTCTTAATCTTTCTTGTTCCATCGCTTTACCTCATTCTGGAAGACGGGCGTAGATTCTTAAAGAAAAAACTTCTTGCAAAAAAACAGAACATCATAGAAAATAGAGAGCAATGAAAAACGTTCTCTTTGTCATATCCGCGATCGCGGTGATCAGTACGATAGCTTCATTGTGGTTTTTTATCGAAAAAGAAGAAGCGAAGCAGAGTTATCGAGAGCTGGAAAGAACACTGGGTTTAGAAAATTCCTTCCTTAAACGCACCCTCTCGGAAGTTTCCACTGAACGGGATCGTCTCAAAGCCAATGCCGATCAGTTAAATGACGAAATCGTTCAGGCAAAACAGGAAAAACTGGAAGCTGTTGCCAAGTTTAATACGGCGGTTCAAGTCCAGAAAGACCTTGGAGAAAGAATTGCTACTCTCGAAGTGGAGAAGCAGATTTTTGAGGCGCAGATCAAGGACCAAAAACTGCGGATTGCCCGCCTGCAAAGCAGAGCGCTGATGGCTTCTTCCAACCAGTTTGCTGAGCGCAGGACGGTTGAATCCCTTCAGAAGGAGCTCGAAAGAATCAAAGGAGAACGGGTTATGGTGGAGCTTCCCCCGATTATGATCAGTTCACCATCGGTGGGATCACAGACTCCTTTGCTGAACGCGACCCCGTCTTTACCCGTCCCGGCCACTCCGAGTCCCGGAATGACGGTTGCCGCGGAAGATCCGACGATTCCCAATGGGAAAATCTTAACCGTGAATGAAGACCACCAGTTTGTCGTCATTGGATTGGGGGAAAAAGACGGTGTGGCGCCGGGGATGAAGTTTAAAGTTCTTCGCGGAGGCGAGGAAGTCGGCGCCGTTGAGGTGATTGAGACCAGACCCCATATCGCGGCGGCGGATATTAAAGAAACCCGGACGGCTCGTTTACAATCCGATGATCAAGTTTTATTGAGCCAGCGGTAGTTCTCACTTCGATGGTCTTATCCCGTTTTCTTCCTAAAAGGGTGAAGACAAAAGATCTGGTTCACTTCACCCGTCAGTTGGCTACCCTTGTTTCCGCCGGACTCCCTCTTTTAAAAGCCCTTCGCACCTTGTATGACCAGCTTGAAAAAGGTTATCTCAAAGAGGCGGTCGGAGAGGTTTGTAAAGAGATCGAGGGAGGAACTCATTTTTCGGCCGCCCTCTCCAGATATCCCAAGGCGTTTCCTGAACTCTTTGTCAACATGGTGCGCGCCGGGGAACAGGGGGGGATGCTGGATACTATTTTAAAGCGGCTCGCGGAATTTCTGGAAAAACAGCAGCGGCTGGTTGAGAAGGTCCGCGCCAGCATGATGTATCCTTCTTTTGTCATGGGGATCGCCGTTCTCATTCTGGTTCTGTTGATGATTTTCGTCGTCCCCACCTTTACCTCCATGTTCCAGGAATTAGGAGGAGCTCTCCCCTTGCCGACCCAGATTTTAATCACACTGAGCGAATTAATCCGGCATTTCTGGTATGTTCTTTTATTTCTCCCTTTCGGCGCGGGGACTCTCTATCGGTGGCTCACGGCCTCTCCCGGCCGGCGCTACTATGTTGATAAGGTTAAACTGAAACTGCCGGTCGTCGGCGTCCTGATGAACCAGGTCTCGGTGGCCCGTTTTTCCAGGACGCTGGGGACTCTTCTTTCCAGCGGCGTCCCGATTTTGGGGGCGCTCGATACCGTCCGCAACGTTGTCGGCAATGAAGTCGTGGCGCGGGCGATTGGCAGGGTGCGTGAGTCCATTCGCGAAGGAGAAAGTGTGGCAGGCCCTTTGGAGAAATCGAATGTCTTTCCTCCTCTGGTCATCAAGATGGTCGCTGTCGGAGAAGAGACGGGCCAACTGGATAAAATGCTGGTCCAGATCGCGGATTCCTACGAGGAAGAAGTGGACGTCGCCGTTAACGGGCTCACGGCGTTACTGGAGCCGTTCCTGATCGTCACGATGGGGCTTTTGGTCGGTTTCATCGTTGTCTCGATGTTCTTGCCGCTGTTTAGTTTGACGAGATTGGTGGGAGGGGAATAAAAATGGAAAATGGAAAATGGAAAATGGAAAATGGATTTAGGAATTTGTTTTTCCCATTCTCCATTCTCCATTCTCCATTCTCCAAGCGAGGATTCTCTCTCATCGAGGTAATCCTCGCCCTGGCGATTCTGATCTTGGGACTCGTCGGAGTGATTGTTCTATTTCCCGTCGGGCTCCGCGCGAGCCGTCAGGCGAGTGTCTTAAGCGAAGAAACCTTGCTGGCGCAGAGTCACCTGGAAGAAATAAAGACTTTGGGGTATGAGAAAATTGACCCCAAAGAGGGAACCTATAAGAATTTCAAGTGGCAGATCGCGTTTGAAGAGACTGCTCCTGAAGGAATCGCCGATCCCTCCGGGCTTCGCAAAGCGATCGTGACGGTCAGATGGAACCAGGGAGGGCAGGAGAAGAAGGATAGTTTCGTGACGATGGTGTCTCAATGAGTCCAAATACAGAGAATGGAAAATGGAAAATGGAAAATGGATTTAGGAATTTGTTTTTCCCATTCTCCATTCTCCATTCTCCATTCTCCGCTTTTACATTGCTGGAACTTCTGATCGCCATGACGATTCTAGTGGTGATTCTAACCAGCACTTACACTCTTTTTCGCAGCGCCTCGGGGGCCTTCTTAAAAGGGGAAGTGCGGTCGGAACTGTATCAGCAGGTCCGGATTATCTTTGGTGTGGCGGAACGCGAGATCAGCTCGGCGCTCCCTGTGCCGGGAAAGGATCGTTATTTCCAGGGAAGCGAAGACCGGCTCTTCTTTATCTGTCCCGTTTCTGAACAGGACAAAGCGGACTTAAGAGAGGTCGGTTACTGGTTGTCGAATGAAGATCAGACGCTGATGCGCCACGTGGATACCGACCCGGATTTTGATTTCACCACGGCTGACACGAATGAAGAACTTGGGGTCCATATCCAGCGGCTGGCGTTTTCTTATTATGACGGAGAAAAATGGGGAAACTCCTGTGATTCGCAGATCGAGCAGGGGCTCCCGAAGGCGGTTAAAATGGAAATAACCATTGGGGATAGTCGTGGGAAAGAGAAGAGTGAGTTCTCAACGATTGTGCGGATTGAGACAAACCAGTAAAACGTACGACGTACGACGTACGACGTACGACGAATCTGGGATCGCTCTCATTATCGTCGTCAGTGTCCTCGCGATCGCCGGCGTGATGGCGGTCAGTTTTGCCTTCAGCCAGCGGTTGGAGCTGAAAGCGGCGGTCAACTACCAGCTCTCCGTCAAGGCGGGGTATATCGCCGAAGCCGGAATTCGCCACGCGGTGCAATTGTTAAAGGAAGACAAAGGGGTTAACGCCTACGACGCCTACTCGGAGCTGTGGGCGGCCAATTTTCAGGGCGAAGACGTTGACAACAATGGGGACGGCGCGGCCGATTCCCGATGGTTCGACTTCACGGAAGAAGGGGAGACGATAGGGCGTTACGCGGTATGGGTGGTTGACGAGGCGGGAAAGGTTAACCTGAACGCCGCTGGTTTTTACAATACTTCTCCTTTGAAGATCACGGAGGGATGGACTCCTTTCGAAGTGAGTCTTGAGAAATTATTGGATGGTTTGACCGTGAGCAACGCTAAAGGATTGATGGAATCCATCCTTGATTATCGTTACGGAGGAGAGAGGGGACTCAAAGGAGGAATGGATAGCAGGGATAATGATTTGGACGGATTGACGGATGAAAAAGGTTATCCCGGAAAAGATGACGATTCTTTCGACGATAATGGAAACGCGCGAGTCTTGGCTTATGACGGGACCGATAATAACGCGGATGGAGTCCGCGATGAGCCCAATGACGGGATCAATGAACCGATGGAGTACAATCCCTGGGAACCGTACGCGGATGACCGGGTTTTCTTGACTACGGAACAGATCAAGGGGGTGGAGGGGGTCACGGAAGACGTTTTTCAAAAAATCCGGAACTTTGTAGGGACCCACTCCGCGGATAAGGAATTAAATTCTTATTCCAGGAATAGAATCTGCCTGAATCTGGCGACGGTGGATCAATTGTACAAAACCTTTCGTGAACGTGGAGTGGGACAACCGGCCCTCAAGGCGGTCCGGCTGAAGGATTGGCTGGACGCCGATTTGGAGCGGAGCAGTATCGTCAGGTTTGTCAAGGATCTGCCGGTTTCCGATCTTGGCAGCATTGGGGAGTGGAAGTGGGAAGGGGCTTATTATGCCAACAAAATTCCGGGGAGTGAACCCGGTCGGTGGCGGTGGATCGGTATCCCGGAAGGAAAATATTATGTGACCTTGCTGGCGGATAAGCCGAACGACGTCGTTGGAGACGTCACGATCGCCGGTGAAGTGGTTCAAGAGATGAAACACGGAGACGCGTTTGTGACGGCAGATTCCAACACGGTGTCTATCGGAGGCGATAGGAGCCTGACGGTGACGATCCAAAATAATCGGCAGGGAGAAGGGAGCGAGTGCCGTTTTCAAAAGATAGAGTTAGAACCGCAGGAAGGAATCCCCGCCGGCTTTAAGTCGGCGCCGGTTTATGGAGTGGAGGGGGTCAGGATCAACGAGCTGATGGTGAGGCCGATGGTGGAACTGAATGTCAACCAGGGTCATGACCCTGGAGGGGACTGGAATTTCGAAGAGAATGGTTACGTCAACAGGAAACCGGCGGGGGGGACCATCGGAGAAGGGGTCTGGGAGTGGGAGGGCGTTCCTAATGGAACTTACTATGTGAATCTTTACGGGAAAGAAGACGGCAAGCCGGTCGGGGATGTGGAGATTAAGGGGAAGAAGAGTAGCCATTTTAAATCGGGAGGGAGATTCTCAGACACGGTAACGGTTTCCGGGGGATACTTAAGAATCGAAATCCAAAACAATGAAGAAAGCGAAAACTGTGCTTTTTCCAAGGTGCGGCTCAGCCAGCAGCCGGATGATGAATACATCGAGTTAATCAACATTTCCCAGGATCCGATTTCGGTGGCGGGTTGGACCCTCGAGGGACCGGGCCCCGAAGGATGGCCGGCGACGATTCCGATTGAAACGGAACCGATTCCGTCGGGGGGGTATTTGGTTCTGGCGGTTGATTTGAATGACAGCCAAACCGGCGTCTCAGGGAATGGGATCGCTTTCCATAAGAATAAGAACTGGGCCGAAGTTGACAACGCGGCGCAATTGCTGTTCAAGAATTCCGTCTCAGAGACAGGGGATCTCCTGAAAGACGGGCTTCAAATAGGATCGGAAACAGTCCGTCTGAAAAACACGGACGGCCAGGTGGTGGACGAAGCGGAATATACCTCTTATCCGGAGGCGAACAAGAGTTTAGAGCGGGCCAATCCCGCCGAAGACGCGGATTCCAACTCTAACGGCATCCAGGACGGGTTCTATACCACGACCGGCCCCGGCGGCGGAACGCCCGGTAAAGAAAACAAGAACGTGGGATTGATTAAGGAATACAACGAATTCAACGACCCTGTTTACTACGATATCAACAAGGAGATCTGGATCAGGAATCGGCCTCTTCCTAACCTGGGGGTCCTCTCTGAACTTCCGATGCCAGGATGGACTCGTTGGAACTTGAGAGATCTGGGTTTTTTTGTGGACGATATCACTCTTCACGCGCAAAGATTGGAAGCCGAAGGACATCAACAAGAGGTCTCAGGATGGGCGGAGGTTCAACAGAGCGATCCATCGTCGAGCATTTTTCGTAGTCAACGGCTTGAAGAAGTGGGAGAATGGAGATGGGACAAGACCGATTTACTCAAGAACGGCTATTACACTCTGCGAATCTTCGGCAAGCCGGGACAGGGGGTACAGTGTTCCATCCGGTTGAAGGATGGAACATGGACGGAGTTTACCCCGGCGCTGACTCCGTCCAGCGATGGGAGTGTTGTCTATGGCGTGATTGGGATTGGCACCGGTGAGGAGACCGCCGTGGGAAAAAGGGTTCTCTCCCTGAAGCTGAAAAACGCTTCAGCGTCGGGAACAGCGACGTTTGACTACATCACGCTGGAGCCGTTCCCGGTGGTCTATGGAAAAATTAATCTCAACACGGCCCCTTCGGAGGTTCTGCAGGCGCTGCCTGGAGTGGATCAGACCCTGGCTGAAAAAATCATCGCGGCGCGCCCCCTTGGAGATTACCAGGGGCTAAAAAGAGGGGTTGGTGATTTAGTGACGAAAGGAGTGCTGACAACAGAAGATTCAAAAAGTTTTGAACAGTTTGGAAAGATGGCCAATTTAATCACCGTTCGTTCGGACGTCTACGAAGTCATTGCCACAGGACAATGGGTGCGTCACGGGGTTGTCTTGGCTGAAAAGAAAATTAGAGTAGTGGTGGAGCGATGAGAAAAACGGAAAATGGAAAATGGAAAGTGGAAAGTGGGAAAGACAAAAATCCATTTTCCGGGTTTTATGTCTTGTTGATTGTTTTTGCTTTATCCATTTTCCATTCTCTATTTTCCATTTTCCCTGTTTACGCCGAGGCCAGCAAAAGTTCCAAGTTCACTCTCGATGCCGGAGGATTTGTTTCTGGAGGGGGCAGCGCTGAAAGCCCGACAATCAAATCTCAAGCCGGAAACCTGGGAGATTTCGCGGGAACAACCACCACCGCGACTTCCTCTGGAACTTCCTCATCGGGCGCGGCTTCCGCCGTGACTACGGTGAATCCGGGGCTTCTCCAGGTCATCGTGGGAGAAGGCGCTCATAGTGATTATCCTTTTGATATCAAGGAAATCATTGCTAAGGATTCTCCCATGGGAAGCGCCATCACTGCCGCCGACTGGCAGAAGGATAATGATCCCTATTTCTACTGGACGGTTTATGGTCCGCCGGAAGGAGTCATCGGTTACAGTTTTGCTCTGAACGCGATTCCCGATGAAACAGTGGATGTGAGCGATTCCAGTTTTTCCTATGCCGGGAAGAATATCTCCGACGGCAAGCATCTTTTCCGTGTCATTGCCCAGAGCGCCGCCGGCAAATGGGGAAGAGAAGGGGCTTTTGAAATCTGGATTGACGCGACGGCTCCATCGGTGGTTTCCTTTAATCCCGGGAACAAGGCCCTGCTGAATACGGCGACACCCCAGATCCAAGTCGCTTTAAAAGATGCTGACAGCGGCGTCAACCCGGATTCCGTTGTTTTAAAGGTGAATCGCGCCACGGTTGAGGTCCCTTTTGACGACCAACAGGGGGGCGTTACTTACACGCCTGCTTCTCCGCTAAAAGAGGGGATTAATTCGATCACGTTCGACGCGCGGGATAAAACAAATAACGTCGCGGCGACTCTAGTCTGGAGCTTCACCATTGATACCCAAGCGCCCGGCGGAAGCGTCGTCATCAATAACGGCGACGCGTCCACCACTTCTACCTCAGTCAAATTGACGCTCGCTGCGGAAGACGCGACGACTTCGGTTAAAGAGATGATGATCAGTAATCAACCTGATTTCGGCGGGGCGCGCTGGGAACCTTTCGTTGGTTTGAAAGATTCGTGGACACTCTCTCCGGTCAGCGGGGAACGGGCTGTCTATGTTAAATTTAAAGATGAAGCGGGCAATGAATCCGGCGCCTACAGCGACCCCATCGAATTGGTGATCATCGCTCCGGACACAACCATCACCAGCGGCCCTTCCGGGGTCACCGATCAGACAGCGGCGGCTTTCACTTATTCCGCTTCTGAGTCCGGCAGTTCTTTCAGGCGTCAAATTGACGGGGGGGATTGGTCGGAGTGGGGGACTGAAACCTGGGTGACGTTCACCGATCTTAAAAGGGGAAATCACTATTTCGGCGTCAAGGCCGGTAAAGATGTGGATGGCAATGGCACGATTGACGCCGACGAGGAAGATCCGACCCCCGCGACGCGAAGCTGGACGATCAGTGAAAGCGGCGGAACAGAAGCGATTAACTTACCACCGGAAAAGCCAGTGAAATATTGGTACAAAGAATAGCGTATAGCGGTCAGCGTTCAGAAAAGACTTTTTAACTGTACCCTGAACCCTGTACCCTGTACCCTGAGTGCTATATGTCAACCTCGATCGGTCTGGATATCGGATGGCGGGCGATTAAACTGGTGCAGCTGGAGAAGTCGCCCAAAGGGATTCGCTTATTGAAGACGGGAGCGCATCTCATTCCTTACAAGGAAAAGGAAACGGAGTCCGAGCGGTTAGAGGCGATCACGAAAGGGATCGGCCAGCTGTTGTCAGAATTAAGAATCTCACCGTCCAGTTCCTTCAATTTAGCGGTGTCGGGCCAGTCTGTTTTTATCCGGACGATTCAAGTCATCGCGGTCAGCTATGAGAAATTAAGACAGCATATCCGTTTTGAAGCCGAGCAACATATCCCGTTTGCCCTCAACGAAGTTTTATGGGATTACTGTTTAGTCAATCCTGAGAGAAAGAAACATCCGGGCCTTCAGGAAAAGAGGTCGGGGGAATGGCGGGTGATTCTGGCCGCCATTAAAAAGAACCTGGTGGACCGTCAGCGGGAGTTTATCAGCAGAATCAGAGGAAAATGCAGGCTCATTGACGTCGGCCCGATTGCTTTTCACAGCGCGTCCTGTTTCATGGACGCTCATTTTTTAAAACAGACCATCGTGTTATTGGATATGGGGGCGAGAGGGACGAATTTAATCATCGCCGGCAATGGAGAGGTGTGGGTTCGGAGCTTTCCCCTTGGGGCTGACCGGTTCACCCAAGCGGTGAGTGAGAAGATGAAGATCGCTTTTAACGAAGCGGAGGTTTTGAAACAGCGGGTAGGGTTAGGGCCGGCGCCGGATTCTGGGGAGAGCGCCGTTGTGGAGGCGATAAAACCGGCCGTTACCGATCTGTTGGAAGAAATCCAGCGGTCGCTGGAATATTATCATACTCAGGTGACGACGGCAGGCGCGTCCCATCCCAAGCCGGCGAAAATGGTACTGGGAGGGGGCGGAGCGCTGTTAAAGGGGATTGTGCCTCTCTTTCAGGAAAAACTGGGAACGCCGGTTGAATTATGGTCCGGGTTTCAGAATCTTTCAAGCCGCGTTTCCCCCGCTGTCTCTCAATGGCCGCAGGTGCAGTTTGGCACGGCGATGGGACTGGCCCTGCGCGGTCTGGTGACTTCCCCGATTGAACTCAATCTTCTGCGGGAAGAGGTGAATCGTCATGCCGAGAGAAAAACCCTGCGGTTGTACGGAGGAGGATCACTTTTTCTAATATTGGGAATGCTGGGAATCATGGCTCAGGCGACTCGCAGTGAATATCAAAAGAAGGCGGGCTATCTGGAAGAGATCAAAAAGACGATAAAGACCTACCAGAGTTACGAACCCAAAATTAAGGAGCTGGAATTAAAAAACCATCTGTTAAAAAACCAGGTGAGTTCGCTCTACGGCGTTCTGCGGCAGAGGCAGACATGGCTGGATGTTCTCCAGCGTTTGGAGAAATCACTGCCCAAAGAAGTCTGGCTGATGAGCTATGAAGGAACCTTAGATCTGACTTCCGGTTCCCAGGACGCGACAGCGGGAGTCGTCAGGATTGTGGGACGATCCCTCTCCTATCAAGGGGTGACGGAGTTTGTTTCTAACCTCAAAAACTCGGTTCAATTCACTCAGGTCAAACCGGTTTCTTCCAATATTAAGAAGTCAGAAACTGGGGATGAAATTGTCGAGTTTCAAGTGGAGATGAAAATAGCATGGCAGTGAAAAAGAGAGCCGTCTCTTTTCCGGCGCTGTTGGCGGGGGTGGTTTTTCTGGCAATAGCGGGGGCGCTGGTATGGTTTGGTTTCGCGGGAGAACATAACCCCCAGGAAGTGGAAAAAGAGTTGAGCCGCAGAGAGAGAGAGATAAGGCGTTATCAGGGAGAACAAAAGACCACGCCGACGCCGGAGGCGTACGCGGTATTGCGGAAGATTAATGAAAAACTGAACAGCGATTTAAAACAGCTTGAACAGATGATTCAAAAAACAAATCTAACCGTTCCGGAAGGGACGGTGACCGATGGGCTCTTTTTCCGGGAACAGCTCTTTAAGACAGGCAAGGACCTTCACCTTCTGGCGTTGGATCGTGAGACGGTCCTTCCGGAGACACTGGGATTTTCTGATGAACTGCCGGACGTTAAAAGAGTTCCGCTCCTGCTCCGCCAGCTGTTGACGATACAGGAGACTGTGACCGCGTTCATCGAATCGGGAACGGGGGCGTTATCCCTGGTGAAACCGCTCGACCCGGTCGAGCATAAGAATCAGGACACGGGCCAGGTGACTCTGGTGGAACTTCCGGTGCAGATTGCCGCGGAGTGCGATTTCCAAACTCTGTTAGCCGTTTTGATCCATCTCAGAAACAGCTCACAGGCAATCGTCGTCCGTGAACTTCAGGTAAAGACCAAGGAAGAAGAAACTCTGCAGGTTCAGATGGTGGCCAGTGGGTTTTTTATCGCGAGTAAACAAGAATGAGTAAACTCAAAATCGTTTTCTGGATATTGGCGGTTCTTTTTACGGCTTTTTTTATTCATCGCGCTCTCTTTACCTCCGGGGCCAGGAACGGGAAGATGCTGGATCCGGCCAAGAAAAATGTTCAGGCGCTCCTGGACAAGGCAGAGGAGAGGCTTCCTAAAGAAGTGTCGGTGCGTCTGGATCCGTTAACAGTTCCAATTTTAGAGGACTCCTATAAAGGGCTCAAAGGAAGGAATTTGTTTGCTCAGTATCAAGTTTCTAAAAAGACCGCAGCCCCTTCAAAATCTGACAAGAAAGGGGATGAGGCAGCGAAGTCAAAGAAGAAAGAAGAACCCCCGCCGGCCGTCTTCTTTTATAAAGGGACGATTCATCTGGGAGGAAAACAGGTGGTGATCCTGCAGGAAGAAGGGGGACGCTCTTTCTTTGTCGGGAAAGGGGATCATCTGGTGTTAAAGGGGGGGGAATCAGAGTACGAAGTCATTGACATTACAGCAGATGAGGTGATAATATTAAATTCGAAATTACCTCAGGAAGAGAAAGTTTCAGTCTCAAAAATAAAGTCCAAATGAAGAAAATGCTACTTACTTTTATCCTAGGGTGTTTATTCATGGGGGCGCAGGGTGATTGGCCCCTCATGGCCATTGACACAAAGACCCCTGCTAGCCAGAGCTTAACCGTTGAGGACCTGCGTCAACTGGAAGCGCGAGTGAAGGCGCTGGAGCAGGAGTTTGCCGGGGAAAGAGCAAAAGAGAAAAAGAGTTGGTTTGGTCAGTATCAGGAAAGACGAAAAGAAGAAAGGGCTCGTCAAGTAGAGAAGAAACGAATTCTTAAGGAGGAACGCGAAAGCTCAAAACAGCGGGCGGATCGTCTCTACGAAGAAGCCAAACAGCTGATACGAGGAAAAAGGTTTAAGGAAGCAAAGAAAGATTTGGAAGAAGTGGACCGGCTGGATCCCAATCGTCATTGGGTGAATGTTCTCTTGATGGAGGTAGATTCGCGGATCCAGCGGGACGTCCGGAATGAGAGGGAAGAGCGGTTGCAACGACGGACTTGGCTGGTCAAACGGGAGGCCGGAACAGAAGAGCCAGAACCAGCAAAGCAAGGACCGATTCAGAAAAAGAGGGTGGAGAAAAAAGAAGGGACGGAATGGAAGAAACAAAGAGAAATAGAAGAGAAAAGGGAGAAATCAGAAAAAGATAAAAGACTTCAGGAAATAAGGGAAGAAAAACGGCGGGCCGCGGAAGAACAGAAATCGGGAAGAAAGAGAAAACAGGAAGAAAAGCGGGTTCAGGAAGAGAAAAGGAAAGAGGAGAAGACCGCCCAACTCAAAGAGAGAGCGGAGGCAAAGGCGATCTATCAAAGGGTAGCGGCGAAACGGAAGAAGAGTGACAAGAAGCGACGGGAGGAAGAGAAAGAGCAAAAACAGGCGGAAAAGGAAAGACAGGAAGCGGAGCGAGAGGAGAGGATTCAGAAAAGCCGGGAAGAAAAGAAATTAGTTGTTCTGGCCGAAGAAGACCTGAACGCGAGAGAAAGAGAAGCGAGACAATCGCGGAGCAAAGAGGCGGTAGATCCGGAGAAAGAACAGGGCTTGGACGAAACGGCGTCTGAACAAGAGAGATTAGCGCGCGAGCAGAAGAGATTGGGAGAAGAATTCTTGAACTGGAAGGTCGCCAAGAAAAAACCGCAGGAAAAGCCAACCTATAGTTCATTCTTAATACAGGGTGGAGAGACTGCTCTGGAAGTGAAGCAGTATAACGCGGCGATTGCCGCCTATGAAGCCGCTTTGAAGTTGGAGCCGGAATCAAGCCAAGCGCAGCGAGGAATACGCACGGCTCAAATGGCAAAAAAAGAGGAGGCAAGAAAGGCAATCCTGGCTCAATTAGATCGCCGGCAGCGAGTTGTTTCTAAACCGATTACGATTTATTTCCATGACGCAACTTTAGCTGAAATGCTCGAACATCTTCAGAAAATAAGCGGCGCCGATTTTGTGATTTCTGATGAAGTCAAACAAGATCAGGATCGAAGAACGATCTTCATCCAGGAAGTGCCTTTAGAGGACGCCCTCCAGCAGATTCTCGAAGGATATAAAGAATTCGTCTATTCCGTCAAAAACCAGACCGTTTCGATCACAAAACCTGTTACCGCTCACTGAAGGTTTGGCCATGGACCCTCTACTCAGGGGAAAACTTTCCCAATTAACCAATCGGCTTAACGAGCTGGCGAAGCTGTTGGAGTTGGACGAAAAGAAAAAAGAGGCCGCCGGCATAGAAACGCTGATGAGCGAGCCCGGTTTCTGGAACCGGCAGGATTCTTCCAGCAAAATTTCATCGCTCAAATCGCTCAAGAAGACCATTGACGTCCTGACTCAGGCCCAGACCCACGCGAAGGAATTGGCGGAATTAGGAGAAATCGCCGAGGCCGCGGAGATGGAACGGGAGTTAATGGCGCTGGAAAAGTCGGTGGCGGAGTTGGAGTTTGCATCCCTTCTGGGAGGAAAACAGGATATCCGCCCCGCGATCATTTCGATTCACGCGGGGGCCGGAGGGACCGAGAGCTGTGATTGGACGGCGATGCTCTATCGGATATACTCCCGATGGGCGGATAGAAAGGGATTCAAGATCCGTGAAATTGATTTTCTCGCCGGTGAAGAAGCGGGGATTAAAAGTGTCTCCGCGATGATTACCGGAGATTACGCCTACGGTTATTTGAAGTCGGAGAGAGGTGTTCACCGGCTTGTCCGTATTTCCCCGTTTGACGCCAATAAAAAGCGGCACACCTCCTTCGCTTCCGTGGACGTTATCCCCGAGGTTTCAGAGGATATTAAAATTGATATTAAGGAAGATGACCTTCGGATTGACACCTATCGGGCCGGAGGAAAAGGGGGACAGCACGTCAACATGACCGACTCGGCGGTCCGTATCACCCACACTCCAACGGGGATCGTCGTGCAGTGCCAGAACGAACGTTCCCAGCATCAAAATAAGGAAGTGGCCATGAAGATGCTGCGGGGTAAATTATATGAGGTGGAAGAGCAGAAGCGGGAGGCCGAAATGGCCAAACATCACGGCAGTAAAAAGAAGATCGAGTGGGGGAGCCAGATCCGCTCCTACGTTTTGCATCCCTATAATATGGTGAAAGATCATCGAACTGACACGGAGACTTCTAATACCTCCGCGGTATTGGACGGGGAGCTTGATTTATTCACGGAAGCGTATTTGAAATGGCGCCTGAGATGAGGGGTTTTTCATGCTGAGCTGGATTCTTAAAAAAATTGTCGGTACCCAGAATGAAAGAGAATTGCGCCGGTTGATCCCCGCGGCGCAAAAGATCAACGCTTTAGAACAGGAGATTCAGAAGTTATCCGATGAAGAACTCCGGAATAAAACCGAAGAATTTAAAGAACGGTTGGTTAAGAAAGTGGGCCCTGAGAAACTCTATCTCAGGCGAAAGCACTCGCCGGTGTTGGTGGAAAAAGGAGACGCGGAGTATGAAGAATACCATGCGGCGCGCGAGGCGATTCATAGCGCTTTAAACGAACTCTTGCCGGAAGCGTTCGCGGTGGTGCGGGAGGCGGGGCGGCGCGTGCTCAAAATGCGCCATTTTGACGTCCAGTTGATCGGCGGCATTGTTCTTCACCAAGGAAAAATCGCGGAGATGGCCACCGGCGAGGGAAAAACGCTCGTGGCGACCCTGACGGTTTATCTGAACGCGCTCACCGGAAAAGGGGTGCATGTCATCACGGTCAACGATTATCTGGCGCGGCGAGACCGCGCCTGGATGGGGCCGTTGTATGAATTTCTGGGACTGACGATCGGCGTGATCCAGCATGATATGGATCCCGAGGAACGCAAAAAAGCGTACGCCTGCGATATCACCTACGGGACGAACAACGAGTACGGTTTTGATTATCTGCGCGACAACATGGTCATTCGCAAAGAGGACAGGGTCCAGCAAAGGGGACTGCACTACGCCATCGTTGATGAAGTGGACAGCATCCTGATTGACGAGGCGAGAACGCCGCTCATCATTTCCGGGCCGGCGGAGGAATCCACGGAGAAATATTACGTGATTAACCGGATCATCCCGCGGCTTGAGAAAGAAAAAGATTATCAGATTGACGAGAAAGCCAATACGGTCAATCTCACCGAAACAGGAATTCATCAAGTGGAAGAGATGCTGGCGGTCAAGAATCTTTATGAAGACGTGAATATGGATCTAGTTCATCATGTGAATCAGGCGCTCAAAGCGCATACTCTTTTCCAGAAGGATGTGGACTACGTGGTGAAAGACGGAGAGGTGCTTATCGTTGATGAGTTTACCGGCCGTTTAATGCCGGGGCGGCGGTACTCCGACGGCCTTCATCAGGCGCTTGAAGCGAAAGAAGGGGTCGCCATTGAACGGGAAAACCAGACGCTGGCGTCCATTACTTTCCAAAACTATTTCCGCATGTACGATAAACTGGGTGGAATGACAGGGACGGCGGCGACGGAAGCCCAAGAATTTCACGCGATTTACAAATTGGATGTGGTTGTGGTTCCGGCGAATAAACCGATGAAACGGACTAATCATCCGGACGTCATTTACCGGACCGAGCGGGAGAAATTCAACGCCGTCATCGCTGAAATCGCCCAGCTTTACAAAGAAGGGCGGCCGGTGCTGGTCGGAACCATTTCCATTGACAAGTCCGAGAAACTGAGCGCCCTATTGACACGGAAAGGAATCCCGCACCACGTCCTCAACGCGAAATACCACGAGAAAGAAGCCGAGATCATCGCGCGGGCCGGGCAGAAATTCTCCGTTACGATCTCTACCAACATGGCGGGCCGGGGAACCGACATCATTCTGGGGGAAGGAATCGCCGGCCTTGGAGGATTGCATGTTTTAGGGACGGAGCGCCATGAAGCGCGGCGGATTGATAACCAGCTTCGAGGAAGATCAGGGCGTCAAGGAGATCCCGGATCGAGCCGGTTTTATCTTTCGTTAGAGGATGATCTGATGCGGATTTTTGGCGGTGACCGGATTTCTGGAATGATGTCAAAACTAGGAATGGAAGAGGGGCAGGACATTCAGCATCCTTTAGTCACCCGTTCCATCGAAACCGCGCAAAAACGGGTAGAGTCGAGAAACTTTGAAATACGAAAACATCTTTTGGAATACGATAACGTAATGAATAAGCAGAGAGAAGTGATTTACCAGGAAAGAAATGAAGTGATCGAAGGAGAAGATCTACGCTCACACGTTCTTGAAATGATCGAAGAGGCGATCCGGAATACTTTCGGCCGTTATGTGAACCCGCAGGTGGCGCCGGATCAGTGGGATCTGGCCGGGTTAACCGAGTGGGCGAGAAGAGGGCTGGGACTGCGGTGGGAAACGGCGAAAGAGTCGGGTTTAGAGGCGAGGCAAATCGAAGCGTCATTACTGGAGGGGGCTTTAAAATCGTATCAGGAAAAAGAGGAACAGCTGACCGCGGAACTGATGCGCCAGTTAGAGAGAAGCGTTTTATTGCAGATCATTGATTCCAAATGGAAAGACCATCTCTACGCGATGGACAATCTTCGGGAGGGGATCGGACTCAGGGCTTATGGTCAGCGGGATCCGCTGGTGGAGTATCAGCATGAGGCGTATATCATGTTCACCGACATGGTGGAGTCGGTCAAACAGGAATCGGTGGAGATGCTGATGAAAGTCCAGTTGATGCGACGGGAACCCAAGCCGGCGCGCGGCATATTGGAGACGATTCCTCAGAAACTGGTTCATGAGACCCCCTCCGCTCTGGCGGGAAATCCGTTGAAATCGGTGGAAGAGGCGATACCGGGGAGCGGGGCCCCATCGGCGAAATCAATGCTCGGCGGCCCGCAGCCGGTCCACCGCCAGACTCCCAAGGTGGGGCGCAATGATCCCTGCCCCTGCGGGAGCGGGAAGAAGTACAAGAAATGCTGCGGGGCTGTTTGAAAATGAATGTATTATCGGCGCTACTACTTGTTCTTAGTTATCCCCCCTTTAATTTCTGGTGGCTGGCGTGGCTTGGATTGATTCCGTTATTCACTTCACTCACCAAAACAAAGGATAGTAAACAATCATTTCTTCGGGGGTATCTCTTTGGTTTTCTTTTTTGGCTGGGAACTATTGGGTGGGTGGGCTACGTCACTATTTTCGGCGCCTTGATGCTGATCCTTTATTTATCTCTTTATTCAGGTATCTTTGGATGGATTTTTTGGCGATTATGGAAGAAAAAAATTAGAGATTTTCGATTCATTCTGCTCATTTCTGGCGCGTGGACAATCCTGGAATGGATTCGTTCTCATCTCTTCACTGGTTTTGGTTGGAATCTCTTGGCGTATTCCCAGGCGCCGAATCTACCGGTGATCCAAATCGCGGATCTCGTCGGGGCGTTTGGGGTGTCGTTTTTGGTGGTGTGGGTGAATGGGGCATTATTTTTGGCTAGGAGCTGGGAGCTAGGAGCTGGGAGCAAAGGCAAAATCAAAAGTTTTTTCTCCCAGCTCTTAGCTCCTAGCTCTCAGTTGACTTTTCTTCTGGTTATTCTCGTTTGTTCCTACGGTTTCTATCGTCTCAACGAAAAGATACCCACAATTCCCGTCTCGATTGCTGTGATCCAAGGAAACGTCCCGCAAGACATCAAATGGGAAGATCAGTATCGTGAAGCGCTATTTCAACGGTATGAACTCTTGACAAAAACGGCGACCTTGGATCATCCGCAGTTAGTCATCTGGCCGGAAACTTCCATCGTGGAAGATTTCAGCAATCCTGAGATTCAGAACCGAATCGCCGGCATCGCCAGAGAGGCAAACAGTTTTCTCTTGGTCGGCGCTCCCTGGTCGAGTCAAACATCGGAAAATGGAAAATGCCCGCCGGAGGCGGGTCTGCCTCTTCAGCCGAAGGCTGATCAGCCTCAGGCTGAGGCAGAGAAAATAGAAAATAAAGAAGACATCGGCGGGCACTATTTCAACAGCGCTATTTTATTTGATCCTGAGGGGAACCTCGTTCAGAAATATGACAAACTCCATTTGGTTCCCTATGGTGAGTTTATTCCTTTTGAGAAACAATTCCCGTTTCAACGGAACTGGATCGTCACCGGAGATTTTACTAGTGGGAAAGAACACACGGTCTTTACTACTCCCAGCTCCCTTCGACTTCGCTCAGGGCAGGCCCAGCTCCCTTCGACTTCGCTCAGGGCAGGCCCAGCTCCTAGCCAGGTGGGTTTTTCCGTCTTGATCTGTTTCGAAGACCTCTTTCCTGATTTAGTTCGTCAATTTGTCAAGAAAGGGGCGCGGCTTCTGATCAATATTTCCAACGACGCGTGGTTTGGTGAAAGCGGCGCGGCGTTTCAGCACGCGCAGGCGTCTGTTTTTCGCGCGGTAGAGAACCGGGTCCCGGTGGTGCGGGCGACGAATACCGGTTTCAGTTGTTTCATTGATTCCCGCGGCCGTATTTATGAAAAGGCGCCGCCGTTTAAGACAGGATATCTCACAGCAAAGGTGGAAATCCCGAGCACTTGACAAATGTATATGACTATGATATACCTAAAGTAGGCAGATATGGAAGAGCTCTCCCAGTGTGTTGGTTTTGAGTGGGATAAGGGAAATAGCCAGAAGAACTGGCTAAAGCATCATGTCAGTCCGATGGAGTGTGAAGAATTATTTCTAAATCGGCCGCTGGTGCTTGCCGAGGATGTAAAACATTCCCATCAAGAAAAACGTTATTACGCTTTAGGGCAGACGGATATGAAGCGGTTTCTTTATATTGTATTTGTTCTCCGAAACCGATATGTCCGAGTGATCTCTGCCAGAGACATGAGTCGAAACGAAAGAGAGGCATATCTCAATGACGAAAAGAAAACAAATCCCTAATTTTCGATCCGAAGATGAGGAACGGCGATTCTGGGATTCCCATGATTCGACTGGTTACATTAATTGGAAAAAAGCTAAGCGAATAACGTTCCCGAACTTAAAACCATCAACCCGGACAATTTCTCTGCGGCTGCCGGAATCCATGCTGGAAGAATTGAGACTCTTGGCGAATAAGCAGGATGTCCCCTATCAGTCGCTCATGAAAGTATTCCTAGCGGAAAAGATAGGAGAAAAATTAGGAACTTACAAAGCATGATCCCACTCACGCGTCCGTTAGTGTTCCTCGATTTGGAATCCACCGGCGTCTGGCCGGAGAAAGACCGGATTGTCGAGATTGCCATGATCCGGCTCACCCCCGATGGCAAGGAAGAAATTTTCGAAACCAGAGTCAACCCAGAGATGAAAATGCCAAAAGAGGTGATCGCGATTCATGGAATTACCGACGACGCGGTGAAAGACGCCCCCATTTTTTCGCGGATCGCGCCAAAGGTTGTCGAGTGGCTGACGGGGGCCGATGTGGGAGGTTTTTCATTGGAACGGTTCGATCTATTGATGCTGGGACAGGAATTTTCGCGGGCGGGAATCAAGTTTGATTTCAGCCCTTGTTTTTTAGTGGACGCGCAGAGAATTTTTGTTCTAAAGGAACGGCGCAATCTGGAATCGGCCTGCCGTTTGTATTTGGGCAAACCGTTAGAGAACGCGCATTCGGCCATGGCCGATACGCGGGCGACGCTTGATGTTTTCAAAGCCCAGCTGGAGCGCTATCCAGACCTCCCCAGAGAAGTAAAAGGGATCCATCTCTTTACACGCCAGGAGGAAACCACTTTCGCGGACAAAACGCGGCTCTTCCGGTGGTGGAACGAAGAACTCCATTTCAACTTCGGCAAAGGGGACGTCTATGGGAGATCCCTTCGCGAAGTGGCTCAGAACAACCGGGGCTACCTGCAATGGATGATGAGCCGTGATTTCTCCCCCGAAGTCAAGAAAATCGTAGAAGACGCTCTCAATAATAAATTCCCTGTGCAGTCGTAGACAGATTCACCAATTTCCATTGACCTAACCTCTCAATTCCCTTTATAATAATAAGTTGTAGAAAACCTATGGAAGAGACACTGATTGAACAGCGCCGGGCAAAGCGCCAGGCGTTGCTGGAGAAGGGGTTAGAACCGTATGGCCGCCGCTTTGAGCGGTCGCAGACGATCGCTCAAATCCGGGCTCAATTCCAAGAAGGGAAAGAAGTTCGGATTGCCGGACGCGTCATGACTCTCCGGAGCCATGGGAAAAGCGCTTTTGCCGATATTCAGGATGAAAAAGGCCGCCTACAGATTTATGTCAAGCAGGAAGAGTTAGGGCCGGAACAGTACACGCTCTTTGAAATGCTGGACATGGGAGACTGGATCGGCTGTGAGGGAAAACTGTTCACCACCAAAAAAGGGGAACAGACGGTTCACGTCGTCAAATTCTGGCTTCTCTCCAAGAATTTAAGGCCGATGCCGGAAAAATGGCATGGGCTCAAAGACGTCGAGACCCGGTTCCGCCAGCGCTATGTGGATTTGATCGTTAATGATGAGGTCCGGGAAGTTTTTCAAAAGCGGAGCGTGATCATCCGGAAAATCCGCGAAGAGCTGGACCGGCGGGAATTCCTCGAAGTAGAGACGCCGATGATGCAGCAGATTCCCGGAGGAGCGGCGGCCCGCCCGTTTATCACGCGCCATAACGCCCTCGGCATGGATCTCTATTTGAGGGTGGCGCCGGAACTGTATCTCAAACGGCTTTTGGTCGGCGGGATCGAGAAAGTCTATGAGATCAACCGGAATTTCAGAAACGAGGGGCTTTCGCGCCGGCATAATCCGGAATTCACGATGCTTGAGGTGTATCAGGCGTATGCCGATTACACCGACATGATGCGGCTCTGCGAGGAATTGATCGTGGCGGCGGCCGTCTCGTGCGGGAGCCCGATCGGGACCGGCGCGACGGCGGCTCCATGGAAACGAATCCCTTATTGGGAATCGTTCCGCCATTTCGCCGGCGTTGACTTAGAGAAAGAAAAAAATCTTCAGTCAGATTTTGTCAATGGGCTTTTTGAAAAAGAGGTGGAACCGAAATTGACGGCGCCAACGTTCATTACCGATTATCCTTCTTCCCTATGCCCTCTTTCAAAAACAAAGCCGGGGAGACCGGAGATCGCAGAACGATTTGAACTCTATATCGGCGGTATTGAAATCGCCAACGCCTATTCGGAACAGAATGATCCGGTGATTCAGCGGCAGAGGTTTGAGGAACAATTGGAGGAGGCGCGCCGTGACGGGAACCACACTCCGGTGATGGATGACGATTATATCCGCGCGTTGGAGTATGGAATGCCTCCGGCGGGGGGATTGGGGATTGGCATTGACCGGCTGGTGATGCTTCTGACGGGACAGGAGTCCATACGGGATGTGATTTTATTCCCGCAGATGAAGCCGGAGGGATAGGATGCGATACGAGTTATTAATCAGCTTGCGTTATCTATTCGGTCGCCGCAAAGAACGGTTTGTTGCGATCATCAGTTGGATTTCAGTCGCTGGAATTGCCCTGGGGGTGATGGCGCTCATCGTCGTGATCTCGGTGATGAACGGGTTTGACCGCGAATTGCGGGACCGGATGGTGGGATTCTACGCCGATCTTTCGGTGACTCAACCAGACGGCGTCAAGAATGCCGGCGAACTTGTGAAAAAAATCTTGGCTCATCCGGACGTGACGGCGGCGTCTCCCTTCATTCAGGGGCAGGCACTGGTGACTCAGCCGGGGCAAGTCATGGGAATCGTGATTCGAGGGGTGGATCCTTCCGGTGAGAAAAGGGTCACACAGTTAGACGAGTTTCTGAAGCAGGAGAACGGACTTCCAGACGACGGCATCTGGCTGGGCTGTGAATTGGCGGCCCGGCTCGGTCTCTGGATGGGGGACAAAATCAGTTTGATCTCTCCGTCGGACCGGAAATCGTACTTATATCAGGTGACCGGAATTTTCACGTCGCAGATGTATGAGTATGACGCCAACGTCGCGGTTCTTTCTCTGCCGGCGGCAGGACAGCTTTTGGGAACGGGTGATTCGGTTACCGGCGTCGGGGTGAAAACGAGAACGCTCGCCCTGGCTCCGCAGGTGACGCGCCAGCTTCGGCAGCAGCTGGGGCCCGGCTGTGTCGTTCGTTCCTGGATGGATTTAAACCAGGCGCTCTTTAAAGCGCTGAAACTGGAAAAGACGGTCATGTTCTTGATTCTCGCGATGATTGTGCTGGTGGCCTGTTTTAATATTTCGAGCACTTTGATTATGATGGTGATGGAGAAAACAAAAGATATCGGAATTTTAAAAGCAATCGGCGTCGGCGCCGCCGGCGTCCAGCGGATCTTCGTCAATATGGGACTCTGGATTGGTTTGGTGGGGACGTTCGCTGGAGGAGCGGCCGGGTTGGGAGTCTGCTTTCTCCTGGAGAAATACCCGATCATTCATCTGCCGCCCGATATTTATTACATTGACCGGCTTCCGGTGGACGTCGGATGGAGCGATATCACATGGATCACGGCGGGAGCGGTTCTGTTGACCTTAGTGTCAACGCTCTATCCCGCCGCTAAAGCGGCGAGTTTGGATCCAGTGGAAGCGCTGCGGTATGAATAGAGAAGTTGTTCTGGAAGGATTTGATCTTTGGAAAGAGTATCCGTCGGGGGTTGTGGCGCTGGCGGGAGCCGGCCTGCGGGTGTTTGCCGGCGAGATTTTGGTCATCGTGGGGCCGTCCGGCGCGGGAAAATCGTCTTTACTGCATATCCTGGGAGGGTTGGATCGGCCGACGCGAGGAGAGGTGATGCTAAGAACAGAAAATGGAAAATGGAAAATGGAAAATGGAAAAGACAAAGTCTCGTTGTACGAAATTTCTGATTCGGAAAGAGCGCGGATACGAAATCAGGAGATTGGGTTTGTGTTTCAGTTTTATCATCTGTTGCCGGAATTCAGCTCTTTGGAAAATGTAGCGTTGCCGGCGCTGATTGCCGGGGCGCCGCCGCGGCACGCGCGCGAACAGGCGGAAACGCTGTTAAGAAAAGTAGGGTTGATCGAGAGAAAAGATTATAAACCGGCAAATCTCTCGGGAGGAGAGCAGCAGCGGGTCGCGATCGCGAGAGCGTTGATCAACCGGCCGAGGGTTTTATTGTGCGACGAACCGACCGGAAACCTCGATTCAAAGACCGGAGCAATAGTCATGGAATTGCTGTTGAACTTAGCGCGGACCGAACATCAGGCGGCCGTGATCGTAACACACGATCCCCAGATCGCTGAAAAGGCCCACTGCATCGTCGGGATGCGGGATGGAAAAATTGAGGCGGGCTTGTGAAAGAGGTGGTGGGATGAAGATCTATTTGAACGGCCAGTGGGTGGAAAAAGAAGAAGCGAAGATCTCGATCTTTGACCATGGGCTTCTGTACGGCGACGGTGTTTTCGAAGGAATCCGTTCCTACAACGGTCTCATTTTCAAATTGAGAGAGCATATAGACCGGCTCTTTGAATCGGCCCACACGATCATGCTCAAAATTCCTCTCACCAAAGAAGGACTGACCGAGGCGGTGAAGCAGACTCTTCGCGCCAACCAGTTGAAAGAAGCATATATCCGGCTGGTGGTGACTCGCGGAGAGGGAGATTTGGGGCTGGACCCGCGCAAATGCAAAAAGGCGACGATCTTCATCATCGCGGACAAAATTGTTCTTTACCCGAAAGAACTCTATGAAACCGGGTTGTCAATCATCACGGTTCCGACCCGGAGAAATGTCCCGGAGGCGCTCAACCCGCAGATCAAGTCGCTCAATTACTTGAATAACATTCTGGCCAAAATCGAGGCCACTAACGCCGGTAGTGAAGAAGCGATCATGCTTAACGCGCAGGGGTACGTCGCCGAGTGCACCGGGGATAATATTTTTAGCGTCGCTAAAGGAAAATTGTTGACTCCGGCTCCTTACGTCGGCGCTTTAAAGGGAATTACCCGGGATACGGTGATCGCTCTGGCGCAAAAAGGCCGGATGATCGTTCATGAGACTGTTCTCACAAGGCATGATTTGTTCAACTCCGATGAGTTGTTCCTGACCGGCACCGCCGCTGAGATTATTCCTGTGGTCAAAGTGGACGGCAGGGTGATCGGAACAGGAAAACCGGGGCCGGTGACGCTGCGGCTGATGAAGGAATTTCGTAAACTAACTGAGATAGATGGAGAAAAGTACTAATGGTCTGCGATCTCTGCAATAAAAACGTGGCGACAGTCCACTTGACAGAAATCATCAATGATCAGATGAGAGAGCTTCATCTCTGTGAGGGGTGCGCCAGAGAAAAAGGGGCCGAGATGGAACAGCATTTCGGATTGCAGGATATGCTGGCCGGGTTGGCCGATATGGGAGAGGAGTTGGGGGAAGAGACCGGAGACCAGTTAACCTGCGGCGTCTGTGGGATGACCTACCTTGATTTCCGCAAAATAGGGCGGCTTGGCTGTCCCGCCTGTTACGACGCTTTCAAAAAGAAATTGACGAGTGTCCTGCGCCGGATTCACGGTTCGACGCGGCACGTCGGGAAAATTCCGGCCAGGACTAATCAGGATGTGTCGGATAAATTAAGAATCCAGGAGTTAAAACGAAAACTTCAGCGGTCGGTCGAAATGGAGGAATTTGAAGAAGCGGCAAGGATCCGGGATGAGATTCGGAGACTGGAGAGGAAAGCTTAGTGTCATTCCGACCGAAGTCCGCCAGAGGCGGACGAAGTGGAGGAATCTAATGTCGAGGTGAGATTCCTCGACTCGCCCTTCGGGCTCGCTCGGAATGACAGTTATGATAACCTAAGGGACAATAGATTTGAGATAACAGGGGAAGAATTTAAACGATGAAAATCAACGATCTACTCAACCAAACCAGCGAATGGCTGAAAGGAACGGGGCCGAACGCGGAGATTATCCTCTCGACGCGAATCCGCTTGGCGCGCAACATCGAGAAGAAACCGTTCTCGAATTGGGCGACGAAAGCGCAAGCCGCGGAAATTTTTGAAGAGGCGATTCTGGGATTAAACGACGTGAAAACGCTGAAGACCGGAATGGCGCTGGCGCTCAAGGACGTCCCCTCAGTGGACCGCCAGTTTCTGGTCGAGCGGCATCTGATGAGCAAAGAACAGGCGTCGCGTCCCGAGAATAAAGGATTGGCGCTCAGTAAGGACGAGGTTTGCAGCGTCATGGTTAATGAAGAGGATCACCTGCGGGCGCAAATCCTGGGATCGGGGTTCAACCTTCGCAAGTGCTGGGAGATGGCCGATAAGCTCGACGACCAAATCAGCGAGAAGATCACTTACGCTTTTTCATTGGAGCTCGGTTATCTGACCGCGTGTCCCACCAACACGGGAACCGCCATGAGGGCTTCGGTGATGGCTCATCTCCCCGCGCTGGTCATGACAAAACGGATCGGCAAACTTTTGGAAGCGATCACCAAATTCGGCCTGACCACCCGCGGACTTTACGGCGAGGGGACGGAAGCGAGCGGCAACATTTTTCAGGTTTCCAATTCCGTGACACTGGGACAGTCTGAAGACGACACCGTTGAATATCTGGAGCGGTTTGTGAAACAGCTCATCGGGCACGAAGAGAACGCCCGGAGAACTCTCCTGACACAGCAGAGGGCGGAATTAGAGGACCGTGTCTGGAGGGCTTACGGGGTGTTAAGAGCGGCGCACATTATCACCAGCAATGAAACGATTGATCTTTTATCGACCGTTCGCTTGGGGGTTGATTTGGGGATTATCAAAGAGATCGACCGCCGGGCGGTCAATGAACTTTTCATCGCGACGCAGCCGGCTCATCTGCAAAAAATGGAAGGGAAAGAGCTGACTCCTCCCGAGCGGGACGTCAAACGGGCGGCGATTATTCGAACGAGGTTGGGAGAGTAAGAGTTATTTTAATAAAGGGAGGCAACGATGTTTAATCGTTTTACGGAGCGGGCAAGGAAAGTGGTGTTGTTGGCGAAGGAAGAAGCGAAACGGTTCAATCACGACTACATCGGGACAGAACACGTTCTGCTGGGACTTATCCGGGAAGGAGAAGGGGTGGCCGCGGCGGTTCTGCAGAAACTTGGATTGAGCCCGGACAATATTCGTTTAGAGGTGGAGAAGCTGGTCCAGCCGGGTCCAGCGACGATGGTTTCCGGCGATATCCCGTTTACTCCAAAAGCTAAAAAAGTGATCGAGCTTGCCATGGATGAAGCGCGGGCGCTGGGGCATAACTATATCGGCACTGAGCACCTCCTGCTGGGGCTTATCCGCGAGGGAGAAGGGGTTGCTTCGCAGGTTCTGCTGAACATGGGGCTGGATCTCAACAAAGTCCGCAACGAGGTGATGAATCTGCTCGGTTCCGGAATGCCGGGGCCGGCCCAGCAGCAGGGAAGCGGAGGGGGAAGCGGCGCCGCGCAGGGGCAGAGGACTAAGACGCCCGCTTTGGACGCGTTCGGCCGGGATCTCACGGCGCTGGCCCGCGAAGGAAAACTCGATCCCGTCGTGAACCGAAAAGATGAAATCGAACGGGTGATTCAAATTTTAGGACGGCGCACCAAGAATAATCCTGTCCTGCTGGGGGAAGCGGGCGTCGGCAAGACGGCCATCGTCGAAGGGTTGGCTCAGTTGATTGTTCGATCGGAAATCCCAGAGATTCTCAAAGACAAGAGAGTGGTCATCCTCGATCTGGCTTTAATGGTCGCCGGCACAAAATACCGGGGACAATTTGAAGAGCGGATCAAGGCGGTGATGGATGAACTGCGGCGTTCCGAAAACGTCATCATCTTCATTGACGAACTGCATACCCTCGTCGGGGCCGGCGCGGCTGAAGGGGCCATTGACGCGTCGAACATCTTGAAACCGGCGCTGGCGCGGGGCGAAATTCAATGTATCGGCGCCACGACGCTGGATGAATACCGCAAGTATATTGAAAAAGACGCCGCCTTGGAACGGCGGTTTCAGACAATCATGGTGGAGCCGCCGTCGGTGGAAGAAACCGTCGAAATCCTAAAAGGGCTTCGGGATAAATATGAAGCGCATCATAAAGTAAAATTTACCGACGCCTCTTTGGAGGCGGCCGCCAAACTCTCTGACCGGTATATCAGCGGACGGTTCCTTCCGGACAAAGCGATTGACCTCATTGACGAGGCCGGATCACGGGCCCGCCTCTCGATGATGACCGCGCCGGAAAGCTTGAAGGAATTAGAATCAAAACTGGAAACGATTCGCAAGGAAAAGGAGTCGGCCGTCAAGGGGCAGGATTTTGAGAAAGCGGCGAAGTTTCGCGATCAGGAGCGCGAGGCGAAAGAGGCGATGGACAAAGGGCGCAAAGACTGGTCTTTGGCGAAGCAAGCGACGGAACCGGAGATCTCCGTTGAGGAGATCGCTTACGTTGTCTCCAAGTGGACCGGTATCCCTCTGGCGCGTCTTGAAGAGAAAGAGACGGAACGTTTGCTCCGGATGGAAGAAGTGATTCACAAGAGAGTCGTCGGCCAGGAAGAAGCCATTCAGGCGATCGCGCGGTCCGTCCGCCGGTCTCGCTCCGGCATAAAAGACCCCAAACGCCCGATTGGTTCTTTTATCTTTTTGGGTCCGACCGGCGTCGGCAAGACGCTGTTAGCCAAGGCGCTCGCCGAATTTATCTTCGGCAGCGAAGACGCCATGATTCAAGTGGATATGTCGGAGTACATGGAAAAATTTAACGTCTCCCGCCTGGTCGGCGCCCCTCCGGGGTATGTCGGTTATGAAGAGGGGGGGCAGTTGACCGAGAGAATCCGGAGAAAACCCTACTCGGTGGTTCTGCTGGATGAGATCGAGAAAGCGCATCCGGACGTGTTCAATATCTTGCTGCAGGTTCTTGAGGAGGGACGGCTGACCGATAATTTGGGAAGAAAGGTCGATTTTAGAAACGCGATCTTGATCATGACTTCAAACGTGGGCGCTGAGTTATTAAAGAAGCACGGTTCTCTTGGTTTCACGCCGCAGAGCAAGGAATACAATTATGAGCAGATGAAGAAACAGTTAATGGACGAAGTCCGGAAAACTTTCAAGCCGGAATTCCTGAACCGTCTCGATGACATTATCGTCTTCCGGGCGTTGACCAAAGACGACCTTTACAAAATCCTGGAGATCGAGCTTTCTTATTTCAGCAATCGCCTGAAAGACCAGGAGATCAAAGTCGATCTGACCCAGAAAGCGAAGGATTTTCTCATTGAAAAAGGATTCGACGAGATCTACGGCGCCAGGCCGATCAAAAGGACGTTGCAGAGATATTTGGAAGACCGTGTTTCCGAGGAGATCATCAGCGGGAAGATCGCCAAAGGGGCGGCGATTAAAGTGAGCGTCAAAGACGACTCGTTAATTTTTGAGGTGTGAATGGGAGGAATTCGGAGAATCCGAAAGCGGATCGGGGTGGCGGGTTTTTGCCTGGCAGGATTTTTTGCCGTCAGCCACGGAGGGTTTTTAGTTTCTGTGCCCCGGCCTGTCGTGGAGAACTTAAAACCCGAATCCGTTTCGGAAACCATGCAGGGGGGATTTGATCTGGTGGATGGAGAGATGGTTCTTCATCTTGGGGGAATTGTTTTCAAAATGGGTTTGAAACCCCCCTATGCGGGACGACTCAGCATTGACCACGTCCCATTCATGGGATGGATGATCGTGGCCTCTGTGTCGTTTCAGGGAGAAAGAAGCCCCTTTAAAGGGACGTTTCAGTCAACTCAGATACTAGTGAATTACGCCCCGGCGATGTTATTTCACGGGCGGTATGAGATCGTTGACGGGAAACTTTTGCTGTCGGATTGCGAGGTTGGAGATCTCTATCAATTGGACGGCAGTGTCGGCTTAAGCGTCCCCTATCCAGTCGCCTTGACCCTTCGGCTGAAAACATGCCAGGCCGGCGAGGTCTTCTTTGTCTCTGAACTGGCGCGGTCAGGAGCGCTGGCCGGAACCGCGAAGGGAGAGTGGCGGCTGGAGGGCCCGCTTTCGGCCTTGCGGTTCTCCGGAACGTTTGAATTAACGGATGGCCGGCTGGGAAAGAATAACCCGATTTTCTTTTCATCCTCTTTCTTCCCGGTGGCGGGGACATTGCCCGTTCTAACGATGACGGACGCGCGCGTGAATGGCGATCAAGGGGTTCTGTTGGCAAAAGGAGAGATCGACCTGCGCCAGGGCAATCCGATGGAAAAGATTAAATTCTATTCGGACACGAAAACGATGCGTTGGAAGGGATGGGATATTCAAACGGCCGATGAGGAAACTAGAGAAGGAGAGGTGAAGGTCGGCAAGAATATCAGCAAGGATATGCGCGTCAGCTTCAAGGGGTTCATGAATGACGAGCTTGAAATGCAGAGGGCGGGAAGCGGCAAGAAAGAGTTCGAGTTGGAGTACCGCTTCCAGAAAAATAAAAGGATCAAAATGCAGGTAAAGGGGCACGAAGAGTTCCTGGGGATGGAAAATCGGGTGAAATTCTAAAATGAACTTCGCGCTTTGGTTTGCCAGGCTGGGGGAGAGATTTCTGGATTTGGCGGTCTACGTGGGGGGCGTAGCCATCCTTTTCGTTCGGACGATTCATTTTGCCGTCGTGGGGCCCCTCGATCGCTTTCAAGTGTTTGACCAGATGAAGAAGATCGGCATCAACAGCCTTCCCATTGTTACGTTAATCTCTCTTTTTACCGGCGTGGTGCTGGCGCTTCAGAGCGCTTATCAAATGCAGAAAATCTCCGCCCAGCTTTACATCGCCAGCCTTGTCTCTCTCTCAATGATGCGGGAGTTGGGCCCCGTTTTGACGGCCCTCATCGTCGCCGGAAGAGTGGGGGCGGCGATCACGGCGGAGTTGGGGACCATGAAGGTGACCGAACAGATTGACGCTTTAGAAACGCTGTCGACCCATCCGGTTCGCTATCTGTCCGTTCCCCGTTTTTTAGCCCTGATGACGATGCTTCCCATTTTGACTGTCTACGCCGATCTGATAGGAGTGATCGGGGGATACCTGGTCGGGGTCTATAAGCTGGGAATCGGCTCGGGGATTTACATCAAAATGACTTTTGAACCGCTCATGTTGAAAGATCTTTTCACCGGGCTCTCCAAATCGATCGTTTTTGGCATGGTCATCTGCATCGTCGCCTGTTATGAGGGATTTCGGACGCAGGGAGGGGCTGAAGGAGTTGGAAGGGCGACGACTTTCTCGGTAGTGACGTCTTTTATTCTAATCATAGCGTCGGATTGCTTGTTCACGGCGCTGTTTTACTTTGCGTTTTGATGATTGAAATTATCAATCTTTGTAAATCATTCGGCCCGCGGCGGGTTTTTCACAACCTGAACCTGACGATTGAAACGGGAGAGACGCGGGTCATTATCGGCCGGTCCGGCGCCGGCAAGAGTGTTTTGCTGAAACATATCGTTGGATTGATTCGTCCTGATTCGGGACAGGTGCTCATTGACGGAGTGGATGTCTGCTCCATTAGAGAGAGCGCGGCATTGGACAAAATCCGCATGAAGTTCGGAATGTTGTTTCAAGGAGCGGCTCTTTTTGATTCTCTCTCTATCTGGGAAAACGTCGGGTTCGCCCTCATCCAGCACACCTCGATGGGGGAGGAAGAAATCCGCCACAGGGTGAGGGAGTGTTTGTCGCTGGTGGGCTTGAAAGGGATCGAGGAGATGAAGCCGGCGGAATTGAGCGGCGGAATGCGCAAACGAGTGGGGTTGGCGCGGGCCATCTGCATGAACCCGGAGACTCTTTTTTACGACGAGCCGACGACGGGAATTGATCCGATCATGGCGGACGCGATCACCGATTTGATTATTGATCTGCATGACAAACTGCGGGTCACTTCCATCGTGGTGACCCATGACATGATCAGCGCGTACAAAGTAGCGAGCAGGATCGCCATGTTGTATGCCGGCAAGATTATCGAGGTAGGAACGCCGGATCAGATTCGGAACACAAAAAACCCGATCGTGCGGCAATTTATCACGGGCGCCGCTGTGGGGCCGATTACGGAAGCAGAGGGGTTGGCGATATGACGCAAAAATTGGGAAGGGAGGAGAAGACTAGGTGATTCAACGAGAGAACGTCGAGGTCAAAGTGGGGATCTTTGTTTTTATCGGGATGCTGATTCTTTTTGTCATCGTGTTTTCAATCGGTGATTTCTATCTCTGGAATCCCGGATATTCCGTCAGGGCCGGTTTTAGGTTTATCAACGGAATCGAAGAATCCGCTCCGGTCCGTTTCGCCGGCGTCAATGCCGGCGAAGTAAAGGATATCCAGATCGTCACTGATCCGCAGACAGGACAGACATGGGTCGAACTTGTTCTCTGGCTGAGGCAGAATGTCATGGTGAGCGAAGATTCGGTCGTGACGATCAATACGCTCGGTTTATTAGGAGAAAAATATGTGGAAATTGCTCCCGGCACTCCCAGTGCGAAGCTTTTAAAAGAGGGGGACAGGGTCCGCGGCAAGGATCCTTTAGCGACTGAAGCCATCGCGGAGAAGGCTTACGCGGTGGCGACGAAGCTGGATCAAGTCATGACTCATGTGAATGAAGTTGTCCAGGATGCTGAATTTAAGAGTTCTTTAAAGCGGACAGTCGTCAATACAGCGGAAGCAGCCGACTCAGCCAAGTCGGTCCTGTCTCAAATCCAAAGCGGCCAGGGGACCCTCGGGAAACTCATTTATGAGGAGGCGGTTCACAAGAATCTGGAGGATCTCACCGGCGATTTAAAGGCGAATCCCTGGAAACTGCTCCAGAAGCCGAAGGAAAAAAAGAAATAGGGGGTTTTATTATGACATTTATTTTCATTCGTTTATTTTTTGTCGCGATGAGCGGAGTCGTCGGATACCAGCTGGGATTTTCCGTTTCTAATCTAGACGCGCAAACCGCGTGGACATGGGCGGCGCTGGGATTGGGCAGCGGCGGAATCGTCGTGGCGTTGGAATTGCTGTTGCGCCCCATTTATGTCCGCGGCCTTTCAGCGGCGGTCTTTGGACTGCTATTCGGATTGATCCTGTCGAAGTTAATCACCAGCGCGTTTTTGCTCGTCCCGATGTCGCCGATGTTAGGGCAATCCGTGCAATTAGCGTTCACTCTTGTGTTCTGTTATCTGGGAATGATCATGGCCCTTCGGAGCAAGGACGAATTCAGCGTCATCATTCCCTATATCAAGTTTGAACAAGAGGGAAAAATCGAAGATCTTGTGTTGCTGGACACCAGCGTCATCATTGACGGCAGGATCGCCGATATCACGAAGACACGGTTCATTGACGGCAAGTTCGTTATTCCGCGGTTTGTGCTGAAGGAACTCCAGCAGATCGCCGATTCTCAGGATTCCCTGAAGCGAAACAGGGGTCGCCGGGGGCTAGACGTTCTTAATAAAATTCAAAAGAGCGCTAATATCAATGTCGTGATCCATGAAGAGGATTTTCCGGAGATTCACGAAGTGGACGCGAAACTAGTGAAGCTGGCGAAAAAGATTCAGGCGAAAGTTTTCACTAATGATTACAACCTGAACAAAGTCGCCGAACTGCAGGGAGTGACTGTCTTGAACATCAACGAATTGGCGAACGCCCTCAAACCGGTCGTCCTGCCGGGTGAAGTCATGGAAGTGCGGCTGGTCAAGGAGGGGAAGGAATATAATCAAGCGGTCGCCTATCTGGACGACGGGACCATGGTGGTCGTGGAAGGATCCAGGCGTCTCATTGGACAGCGCATCGAAGCGGAGGTCACCAGTGTCATTCAGACGGCCGCCGGCCGGATGATTTTCGCCAAGCTGACTTCTCAACAACAGCAGATGGCTGAAAGAAATCAGTCAAAATCGGAATGATTGATGATCCCACCACCTGTTTTCGACTCTTTGAGCCGATGATCCGCCTCAGCCAAAGGCTGATCAGCCTCTTCAGCCAAAGGCTGATCAGCCTCTGGCTGAGGCATGATGCTACGGGGAGGATTCATTATGGTTCAAGCGATTGTTCCAGCGGCCGGAAAAGGAGAGCGGCTCGGAGCTAATGTCGAAAAGCCGTATGTTTTACTGGCGGGGATACCGCTGATTGTCCACACGCTGAAGGGGCTGGAGTCGGTCAAGGAGATTGATTCGATTGTTCTCGTCGTCAGCCGTGAGTGGCTCCGGAGAGTCCGCGAAGAAATCCTGGAGCGTTATCGTCTGAAACGAATCGCGGCGGTGGTTGAGGGAGGAGCTACCCGCATGGAATCGGTCTACGCGGGGTTGTCTTCTTTGAATCAAAAAACTCGATGGGCGCTTGTCCATGACGCGGCAAGGCCGTTGGTCAGGAAGGATGAAGTTTCAAAACTCATCCAGTCGGCGTGGCGAACCGGGGCGGTTTGTCCCGGCGTCACGCCTAAGGATACGACAAAGAGAGTGAGTGAAAAGGGCTGGGTTAAAGAAACCTTGGATCGGCGCCGGCTCCGCGCCGTTCTGACTCCGCAGGTGTTCCGCAGAGATATTCTGGTGAAGGCGTATGAACTGGCGTTTGCCAAAGGATACAGCGGCACGGATGACGCCTCATTAGTCGAGCGGATGGGGGTTAAGGTTAAGGTTGTTGAAGGAGATCTGGAAAATATTAAAATTACCACGCCGGAAGATTTATTGCTGGCGGAAGCAATTTTAAAGCGGAGAGATAAGGGCAGGGTTCAGCGTCCCCTGTCCCCTGTACCCTGAAACGCGATGTCCATCCGTATTGGCATTGGGTATGATATTCATCGTCTCAAAAAAGGCAAGGGTGTTCGTTTGGGCGGAGTGCTTATCCCCTGCGATCAGGAATTAATCGGGCATTCCGACGCCGACGTCTTGATCCACGCCGTCTGCGACGCTCTTTTGGGGGCGGTCGGCGCGGGAGATATGGGAACGCATTTCCCCGATACAGAGGAGAAATTCGGAGGAAAAGAGAGCTCTTGGTTTTTGAAAGAGGTGGTTAAGAAGGTTCAAAAGAAGGGGTTTAAAATATCGCAGATTGATTCGGTCGTCATCGCGGAGAAGCCAAAACTTTCGGAGTGCCGTTCCCGGATACAAAAAAGAGTGGCCAGTTTGTTGAGAATTTCTATCGGGCAGGTGAGCGTTAAAGCGAAAACCAACGAGGGGCTCGATTCCATCGGCGGCAAGAAAGCGATCGCGGCGTGGGCTGTCTCGCTGGTAGAGAAAGTGAAAACAAAATGACTCTATTGGCGATTCTTCTTTTCATCGGTTGTTTAGCGGCTTTGGCGCATTATTTCAGACCGGAGATTGACGCCTGCTTTGAACGGGACCCGGCGGCGGCCAATACGATAGAAGTCCTCTTAAGCTATTCCGGTCTCCACGCCTTGATAGGGCACCGCCTGGCTCATTGTCTGTATCAATGGAAAATTCCCATTCTGCCGCGGCTCATTTCCCAGTGGACCCGGTTTTTCACCGGGATAGAGATCCATCCCGGCGCCGTCATCGGGGAAGGGTGCTTTATTGATCATGGAATGGGAGTTGTCATTGGCGAAACGGCCGTCCTCGGCAAGAATGTCACCTTGTATCAGGGAGTCACGCTGGGAGGGACCGGGAAGGAAAAAGGGAAACGCCACCCGACGCTGGGGGACAATGTTCTGGTCGGGGCCGGAGCAAAGGTGTTAGGCAGCATTCGTATCGGCAATAACGGGGTGGTCGGCGCCAACGCGGTGGTGATTCGGGATATCCCCGCTAACTCGACCGTCGTCGGGGTTCCGGGAAGAGTCACCCAGCGCCATGGGAGACGATTCCCGGGAATCAATCTGGACCACACCACGCTTCCGGACCCTCTTGCCCAGTCTTTGGAACAGCTCCAGCACCATATTGATCATCTCGAGGAAGAACTGGAAAGATGGCGTCAGAAGGCAGGGGAGGGGAAGGAATTAGAGGAAGAGTAAATGGGACTTAAGATTTACAATACGCTTACCGGAGAGAAAGAAGAATTTAAACCACTCCATCCTCCTCATGTCCGCATGTATGTCTGCGGCCCCACCGTTTACGATGATCCTCATATCGGGCATATCCGCGGGGCGTTTGTTTTTGACGTCATCCGCAAATATCTACAATACCGCGGCCACTCCGTAAAGTTTATCCGCAATATTACCGACGTGGATGACAAGATTATTGAGAAAGCACGGCAAGAGAGTAGGGGCGGGGTAACCCCGCCCCTACAACAGGCATGCGAACAGGTTGCCTTAAGGTACACAAATGCTTATCACGAGGCGCTAGAAAAACTCGAGATTGCTCCACCGGATGAAGAGCCAAGGGCCACTCAGTACATTCCAAAAATGATCGAGATGATTCAACATCTGATTGAGAAGGGGATAGCTTACGCGGAGGAAGGGAGTGTTTATTTTTCGGTCAACAGTTTCAAGGAATACGGAAAATTGTCCCATCAGAGTCCGGAACAATTGTTGAAAGGGTATCGGATGGAGCCGGAGGCCGATAAAAGGGACCCGCTCGATTTTGCCCTCTGGAAAAACGCGAAACCTGAAGAACCGCAATGGCCCAGCCCCTGGGGGCCGGGGCGTCCCGGCTGGCACATTGAGTGTTCGGTGATGAGCCAGCGCCAGTTTGGCGAAACTCTCGACATCCATGGCGGCGGAGTGGATCTGGTTTTCCCTCATCATGAGAACGAAATCGCCCAATCCGAAGCTTGCTGGGAGAAACCGTTCGCCAACTACTGGCTCCACAACGGACTCCTCACCATCGAGGGAGAAAAGATGTCGAAGTCGGTGGGGAATGTGGTGGGGGTAAAAGACATCTTAGAGAATCCAGATGAGCGATATATAGCAGACGATCTGAAGTTATTCTTTCTGCAAAGCCATTACCGCAGTCCTGTGGATTTTAGCTGGGAGAAGATGAAAGGCATAAAAAGCAGCCGTCTAAGTTTTGACAGATTTTTTATCAAATGTGAAGGAATTAAGAAGAAGGAAAAAGATATTATCGAAATAAATGACCTAATGGTAAAGGAAGCAAGGAAAAATTTTAAAGAAGCCATGGACGACGATTTCAACACGCCTAAGGTCCTGGCTATTTTATTTGAGCTGCTCAAGAGAGGAAATATTTGTTTAGATAGAGGGGAAGATACTCACCTTGTGCTTGGTATTGAGCATGAACTAAAAGAAATAGGTCGCATCTTAGGGCTTTTTAAATGGGAACACTTGAAACTTTATGCAAAAGCAATCGAACGCACTAGTAATTTCGATTATCGAGAAAGAGACTCAGAAGATCCACTTTCTTTCACGGGGATAAAAACTAGGAATGTCGCGATTGAACTTTTGTTTATGGAATTGGAATCAGAGGAAGGAAACAAGGACAAAAGAAAAGAAATAATAGATGAAATTTTAGCCATTCGTGACAACGCGCGCCGTGAAAAGGATTTTAAAAAAGCAGATGAAATTAGAGTTAGACTCGAGCAAATGGGCACCATAATCGAAGATGGAAAAGAGGGGACAACGTGGAGGCCAAAGGAATGACCTTTACGTTGCACCGTGTTCCAACGCTCTCTCTAGGAACACGGTGGTCGTATAAAAAGCATCCCATAGTGGGAAATCATGACGATATTAAGCGGTGCCTGAAGAATCTAGGGTAGTATAGGCTTGTTCTACTACCCCTGCTGGTGAAAGCGGTCATCTTACTTATTATGATCAGCGGGCATTTCATATATTACCGATAGTAAGAAGAAAATTATTTGACTTACTATTTGTGATATGGTATACTTTTCATATAAGAGAGGAGGATGTAAGATGGACACTTCAGTGGTTACATCCAAAGGGCAAATTGTGATCCCAAGTAGGATCCGAGAGTATTTTCATATCCAACAGGGGACGATGGTTTGTTTTGAGCCTCGAGGCAGTGAGATCGTGTTGAAACCTCTCACTCCAGGATATTTTGACAAAATGGCAGGTATTCTTGGGACGAGCGGCAAAGTACTCAAGAGATTTCTGGATGAGAAGAAAAAGGAAAGAAGGCAATGAGTGGTTTGGTTCTGGATGCCTATAGTGTTATTGCATATCTGGAGCGAGAATTCGCATATGAGAAGGTAAAGGTTCATTTAGAACAAGCAGTACAGAGTGGCCAGTATTTATTTTTATGTACCGTAAACTGGGGAGAGGTTTATTACAGTGTCATGAAGGAAACAAATCACGCTAAGGCTGAAGAGGCTAGGCATGTTATTGCCACATTACCGATTGAATTAGTGCCGGCTGATCTGGGGTTGACTCATCAAGCGGCTCTGTATAAAGCAATCCACAAAATGTCCTACGCCGACTGTTTCGCTGCTGCTCTTGCCAAGATACGGAAAGCTACCCTCCTTACGGGTGACCGAGATTTTAAACAGCTCGATGGAGAAATCAAGGTAGAGTGGTTGCCAGAAAAATAATGTCTACTCACTAAAATTTAAGGTCGGTGTTGTAGACATCGGCTTGAAAGAGAATAGTTTTCTTGTATTTCTAGTGTAAGCGTCTGTGTTACATCTTCTTTTGACAGATATCTTCCCTCTGACCAACCGACAACTTCCCCTATGACATTAAAATTTACTTTAAAGACTGTTATGGAAAGATGATCCGAGTGGGACGTGATACTAACCATTTCTCCTTCTTTAGGTTGGCCAGTGCCCCAGGAAGGTGAGTTGGGTGTGGTTCTTATTTGAGTGATATTTCCATTTATTTCATTAAGATCCGTAGGTGGACTATTGATCAATTCTGGAGGTAAATTCATGCGATTCTCATTATTCACAACTTCATAGGCATTGGTAAAAATTGTTCGCGATGTAGTTACCCGAGTCCCCGATTTATCGATGATCGTTTGTGTTTCTTGTATACCATCCCAATCGACCGTTACTACTTTATCTCCTGATGTGAGAGGCTTTAGACTATTTTTTAAAGGAGAGTACCTTTTGAGAAAATTATCCCGATCCTGCTCATTTCGTAGGTCCGAAACATCAATGTTCACTTGAACGTGGGGTTCTTTCGCGGATGGCTTTGTTGTTTTATTTGTAGGATTCGAGGTGAAATATTTTTAATTCTTTAATTTACAGAGTATTATGGTAAAAACTGCAAGCAACGAAACCCTTCATTGCACCCTCCTTTGGTTATGAGGGGGAGGAAGTGATACAATATGTGGAAAGGATGTGGAGGCGAGAGTTGATGTCCAAAGGTAAATTCATCACGTTCGAGGGCTCGGAAGGATGCGGGAAGTCTACGCAGATCAAACTGCTCTCTGAGGCGTTAATCAAGCAGGGGCGGGCCGTTTTGACGACCCGTGAGCCGGGCGGCACCGACGTCGGGGAGGAGATTCGTAAAATCCTGATGAATCCCGAACATGTCGAGCTGACCGACTTGACCGAAGTCTTTCTCTATGAGGCCGCGCGCGCCCAGCTCGTCAACGAAGTCATCATCCCGGCGCTCGATTCAGGACACATCATTCTCTGCGACCGGTTCAGCGAGTCCACCCTCGCTTATCAAGGATACGGCGGGAAAATCAGCGTGGAATGGATCCAGAAAATAGACCAGATGGCCCGCGGGGGATTAAGTCCCGATCTAACCCTGTTCATTGACGTGGATCCCGAGGTAGGGTTGAAGCGGGCAAGAGCGAGCGAGAAAGAAATTGACCGCCTTGAGGAGAAGGATTTGGAGTATCACAAAAGAGTCTATCAGGGGTATTTGGAGTTAGCGAAAAAGAGTCCGGATCGAATCAAGATAGTGGATGGCAGGAAGGGCGTTCAAGAAGTGCATCAGGAAATATTGAAACTATGTCTTTCTCCAACATACTAGGCCAACAAACGGCGGTTTGGCTTTTTAAGAGAGCTCTCCGGGAGGAAAAGCTAGCCCACGCTTATCTTTTGACCGGGCCCGACGGCGTCGGTAAGAGAACTCTCGCTCAAGAGGCTGCGAAGGGACTGAACTGCCGGCTGGTTCATACCCAACTCGAGACTCGAGACTCGAGACTCGAGACTGAAGAAAATTGGCCCTGCGATTCCTGTCGCGAGTGCCGGCTGATCGAATCGGGACAGTACGCGGACGTCACTTTATTGACTCCTGAAAATAAAACTCTTAAGATCGAAGCCATTCGCCGCCTCCAACAGGCGGTGGCGCTGAAACCGTACGAAAGCCGTTTCCGTGTCGCGATTATTCAGGATGTGGACCAATTAACCCCCGACGCCGCCAACGCTTTCCTAAAAACGCTGGAAGAACCGCCGCAGGGCGTTTTCTTTTTTCTAACGACCCAATACCGGGAGAGAGTTTTCGCGACGATTCAATCCCGTTGCCAGGTTGTCTCTCTGAAAGCCATTTCTAAAGAGATATTGGAGCGGAAGATGATCCCTCGTTCGGTGATTTCCTTGGCCCAGGGAAGTTTCGGCAGGGCAGACTATTGGATGGATCCCGAAGTGGGAGAGAGAAGAAAAAAAATCTTATCGGCGTTTTTCTTAAACCATTCTCTCGACGATATCAACGAAAAGGTATCCAGCAAAGAGGAGGAACGCCTGCTGATGGAGGAAAAACTCCTTCTTCTGCAGAGCGGGCTTCGGGATTTAATCGTCTGGAAGAAAACAAAAGACGAGGCATTGCTCATTCATCGGGATTACCGGGAGCAAATCAGTCATTTTGCCTCCCGATTTGAGATGGACACTCTAGAAGATAAAATTATTTCTTTGGAACAGTTGACTCAAGGATTAGACCGCAGCGCTAACCTAAAACTAACCCGGGCGGTTCTGGAACTTGAGCTGGCGGACCTGACAAAGGCAGAATGAATCGATACTACGTTACCACTCCTCTTTATTACGTCAACGACAAACCCCATATCGGCCACGCCTATACCGAGATTGCGGCGGACACAATCGCTCGTTACCGTCGGTTCAGAGGGGATGAAGTTTTCTTTTTGACCGGGACCGATGAGCATGGACAAAAAATCGAGCAGGCGGCTAAAAAAGCGGGGATGCCGGCGAAGGATTTCGCGGATCAGGTGGCTCCGCGTTTTTCGGAAGTATGGAAACTTCTGGGGATCAGCTACGATTATTTTTTAAGGACGACGGAGCCAAGACATATTCAAACAGTGCAGAAGGTATTATCGCTCCTTTTTGAAAAAGGAGATATCTACATTTCTGAATACGAAGGATGGTATTGTACTCCCTGCGAGACGTTCTGGACGGAGACGCAGCTTGAAGAACAGAAAATGGAAAATGGAAAATGCCCACCGGAGGCGGGTTCGCCTCTGGCGAAGAAAATGGAAACGCCTGTTTGCATTGACTGCAAAAGACCGATTGAAAAAATCACGGAGAGTAATTACTTCTTTCGGTTATCGAAATATCAAGAGTGGCTGATGGACTACATCAATAGCCACCCTAAGTTTATCCAACCGGCAACGCGGCGGGAAGAAATCTTGAGTTTTTTGAAACAGCCGTTGAATGATCTCTGCATCTCACGTCCCAAACAGAGACTTGCATGGGGAATTCCGATTCCGTTCAGTCAAGATCATGTCACGTATGTGTGGTTTGACGCATTGATTAATTATATTAGTGGAATCGATTATCTTGAATGGGCTAAGAGCTGGGAGCTAGGAGCTAGGAGTGAAAACTCGGATTCTACCTCGCCAGCTTCCAGCTTCCAACTTCTAGCTTCTAGCCGTTTTTCAAAATTCTGGCCGGCCGATATGCACTTAATCGGCAAAGACATCCTTCGCCCTCACGCCGTCTACTGGCCCATCATGCTGCGCGCTCTCGGAATAGAACCCCCTAAACAGGTTTTTGCTCACGGCTGGTGGACGATGCAAGAGGAAAAAATGTCGAAATCCAAAGGAAATATCGTTGATCCGGTGGACGTCTGCGCCCGCTATGGCGTGGACGTTTTTCGTTATTTCCTTCTAAGAGAGGTGACCTTTGGGCTGGATGGCGCTTACTCGGAGGGGGCGTTGACTTTGAGGTTTAACAGTGATTTAGCCAACGATCTTGGTAATTTGTTTCATCGAACCCTGACGATGGTGGAGAAATACTATGGGGGGAAAGTACCCCAGGTAGAACAGAAGGACGAGGGACGAAGGACGAGGGACGAAAGGAAATATATCCCAGAAGACTTAATCGTTCTTCTTCGATCTCTTCCGGATCGTTTGGATCAAGCGATGGAGGATCTTGATTTCGCGCGCGCTCTTTCCGCCATCTGGGAGTGCGTCAACCGGGCCAATAAATTGATTGAAGAAGTGAAACCGTGGGTTTTAGACAGGGAAAACGACCGGGAAGGGTTAAATCAAGTCATCTATTTTTTGGTGGATCTATTACGGATCATTACTCTGGCGGTGGCCCCCTTCATGCCGCGCGCGGCGGAAAAGATGTGGAAACAATTGAACCTTCCCTCGAAGTTAGAAGCGATGGGTTTTGAGGATTTGGCTCCTGGAAAAACCGTCGGCGGTTTCCATGTGAACAAGGAAGAACCGCTCTTTCCCCGATTAGACACTAAGAAAGGAGACCGTTAAAATTTCTCTTGACGACTCCAGAAATATATGTAAAATGGAAGTATGTACTCCAGATTAATTGCCCCCCCAAAGGGGAAGAGCTTCTTTCTATTCGGGCCGCGGGGGACTGGAAAAACAACGTGGGTTAAAGCGGTCTTTCCTAACGCCCTCTATCTTGATCTTCTAGAAGCGGAACTTTTTAATGACCTTTTGGCTAATCCACAACGGCTGGAGAACTTAATCCCCCAATCGTTCAGCGACTGGATTATCATTGATGAAGTGCAAAAGGTCCCTGAGCTCCTAAATGAAGTCCACCGGTTGATCGAAAAATATAAATATCAGTTCATCTTGACTGGTTCCAGCGCTAGGAAATTAAAGAAAAAGGGGCCAAACTTATTGGCAGGCCGCGCGTTAACCTACTCGATGCATCCTCTGACAGCGATGGAACTGGGGCGAGATTTTAACTTAGATCACTCTCTAAAATATGGACAACTTCCCTGTGTCTATAGCGAGGCAAACCCCAAAGGTTATCTGGAGAGTTATGTAAAGACTTACCTAGAGCAAGAAATCCAGCAGGAAGGACTCACAAGAAACTTGGGGGCTTTTTCGCGTTTTTTAGAATCGGCTAGTTTCTCACAGGCGGCCGTACTCAATATTTCAGCGGTAGCGCGTGAGTGCGCTATCGAGAGAAAAGTAGTTGAGAATTATTTCACTATCTTAGAGGATTTATTAATTGCGTATCGAATTCCTGTTTTTACAAAAAAAGCTAAAAGGCGATTGGTCACCCACTCAAAGTTTTATTTTTTTGATGTTGGGGTTTATCGTGTTTTAAGACCGATGGGACCTTTGGATATGCCTGAATCCGCCGAAGGGGCGGCATTGGAGGGGCTTTTGTTTCAGGAATTGAATGCGATCAATGCCTATTTTGATCTGGGCTACAAGATCTATTTCTGGAGGACCTCCAATCAAGTGGAGGTTGATTTTGTGTTGTATGGGAATAAGGGATTGAGAGCGTTTGAGGTGAAACGGACCCGGAAAATCTCAAACTCTATGCTAAAAGGACTCAAGGCGTTTTTAGAAAACTATCCACTAGCTAAAGCCTATTTCCTTTATGGTGGAGAACGCCGTATGCGGGAAGGGAAAATTGAGATTATTCCAATGGATTCCGCGCTCAAAAATTTACCCTCACTTCTCTAGTCTAAAAACTGAAGGAACCGTGGAATGTCTGGGGCGTGGGCAAATAAAAAATTCGCCGAAGATATCCAGTCAGTAAACCAAGACCTGAAAAATTTGAACCATGATAAACCCTTGAGGAAAGGTCTTGAAGGGAGTGATATGGCGCAAGATTCTATAAAATGTCCTAAATGCGGGGAGGCAATCCCTCTTTCTGAGGCGTTGTCGCAGGATATTGAAGAACGCGCCCGCCGGAAATACGAGGCGCAATTATCTGAAAAAGAAACCGAATACCAAGCTCTGCTGAGAAAACAGCGCGAAGAACTTGCGATAAAACTTAAAAAACAGGCAGAAGAAGCTGTCAGCGCTGAAATGACCGATCTGAAAGAGCAAGCGGAAGAGACGAAACGCAAGCTGAAACAAGCCAATGAGAATGAGTTGGCGTTGCGCAAAAAACAGCGCGAATTGGAAGAGAGGGAAAAAACGCTTGAGTTGGAAACCGCCAGAAAGATAGACGAAGAACGGCGAAAGATCGAGACGGATGTTTTCACGCGACTTGAAGAACAGCATAAGCTGAAAGACGCGGAAAAAGATAAGAAACTTTCGGATGCCTTCAAGCAGGTTGAAGAATTAAAGCGAAAGATGGAGCAAGGTTCCCAGCAGATGCAGGGAGAAGTGCTTGAATTGGAACTAGAAGAATTATTTAAGCGAGAGTTTCCTTTTGATGTCATCGAACCAGTTTCCAAAGGGGTGCGGGGCGCTGATATTGTCCAAACTGTCAAAACGCAATCCGGGCGCACGTGCGGGAAAATCCTCTGGGAAACAAAGAGAGTAAAAAACTGGAGCGACTCCTGGGTTCAAAAGTTGAAAGACGATCAGCAAGACGCGAAAGCGGATATTGCAGTCCTCGTTTCCGAGGCGCTTCCCGCGGGGTTTCATCACTTTCGGCAGATTCACAGTGTGTGGGTAACGGATATTCCATCGGCCGTTAGCCTGGCTTTAGCCCTGAGAGTGGTGTTGATTCAAGTGGCCAGTGCCAAGGAAATGGAGAGTGGCAAAGATGATAAAAAGGATCTCATTTATCGTTATATAACTGGTACTGACTTCCGTAATCGGGTCACTGCGATCATCGAAGGATTTCGGACAATGAAAGAAGACCTTGAAGCGGAGAAGCGAGCCATGCAGAGGATTTGGGGAAACCGGGAAAAGCAGATCGAAAGGATCATTTTCAACACGGCCGGGATGTACGGGGATTTAGAGGGGTTGGCTGGGGCGGCCTTGCCGCAGATTAAGATTCTGGAGTTGCCAGTAGGGGAAAATATAGAAAAGAAGACAAGGGAGACAGAGTAAATGCTGAAGCGAATAAAAAGGAAAAGCTCAAGCTCATGGGGAAAATAAAAGGAGGCATTTCCTCGGGACGGAACCCTTTGGATAGCCCCCCATCGTGATTCTACTATGAGTATAGCATACGAATAACAATATCGTTGAAGATTGTTTTGAAGGTATTTGTTCCTCTCCCCACCTGCCTACCCGATAAAACCTTCTGGCAAACTCCATGGGTTTGGGGGTAAAATGAGGGGAAAAGAGAACCGGTCTCATTTCCTATTAGAAAACTATCCACTGGCTAAAGCCTATTTCCTTTACGGTGGAGAACGCCGTATGCGGGAAGGGAAAATTGAGATTATTCCAATGGATTCCGCGCTTAAAAATTTACCTTCACTTCTCTAGGGCCTATGAGGTAACAACGAATGTCAAACGAAGCAGACACTTGCAGGCGATATGTTTTACCCAAGCTCTATGCGGCTGGTTGGACAGACGATCAGATATCAGAGCAAAAATATTTTACGGATGGCCGAATAATAATAATTGGTAGCGCCTGCAAGCGAAGAAAACAAAAAAGAGCAGATTATCTTCTGCGGTATCGCCGCGACTTCCCCATAGCTATTATCGAGACCAAAGCAGATTATAAAAGCGCCGGCGACGGCATGCAGCAAGCAAAAGAGTATGCGGAAATTCTTGGGTTGAAGTTCGCGTATTCGACCAACGGAGAGAGGTTTATAGAACATGATTACACAACTGGGATTGAGCGCGAACTTTTGGAATTGCCGTCGCCGGATGATCTGTGGCAAAGATATAGAAAGTCAGAGAGCATAACGGAAGAAACCGTTGCCGGCAAGCTTTTAACTCCGTATTATTACAATCCCGATAAAGAACCTCGTTATTATCAGCAGATAGCGATCAATAGAACCGTACAATATGTTTTAAAGGGGAAAAGACGTATTTTGATCACCCTGGCGACAGGAACAGGCAAAACAGAAGTGGCTTTTCAAATTGCCTGGAAATTGTGGAACGCGAAATGGAACAAGACGGACGATGGAAGAAAACCAAGAATCTTATTTTTGTCAGATCGGTCTATCCTGGTTGACGATCCCAAGGATAAAACATTTATTCCGTTTGGAGACGCGCGCCATAAAATTGACGGGGAAGCGATAAAAAGCAGGGAAGTGTATTTTTCGCTATATCAATCCATCGCTAAGGACGAAAGGCGACCGGGGCTGTATAGAGAATATTCCCCTGATTTCTTCGATCTTATCATTATTGATGAGTGCCATCGCGGGAGCGCTGCCGACGAAAGTAACTGGAGGGAGATCTTAGAATATTTTGAACCCGCGTATCAAATCGGCATGACCGCAACTCCATTAAGGGAAGACAACAAGGACACCTATAAGTACTTTGGCAATCCAATTTATACTTACACGTTAAAACAAGGAATAGACGACGGTTTTCTCGCGCCTTACAAAGTGCACCGCGTTGTTACGGAAGTGGACGCGACCGGGTGGAGGCCCGAACAAGAACAAAAGGACCGGTATGGCAGAGAGATTCCCGATGGTGAATACAGCACAAAAGATTTTGGCCGTATTTTAGCCTTACGGCCGAGAACCGAAGCGGTTGCTCAGCATTTAACAGATTTCCTCAAAAAAAAGGACCGATTCGCCAAAACTATAGTGTTCTGTGAAGACCAGGAAGAGGCCGAAGAAATGCGCAGGATATTAAACAACCTGAATTCCGACTTAGCGCAACAATATCCTGATTTTGTAGTGAGGATTGTCTCGGAAGAAGGGTCTGTTGGACGCGGCCATTTGAGTAAATTTCAGGAGTTGGAGACATTAACCCCAGTCATTGTCACGACAAGCAAGTTATTAACGACGGGTGTTGATATTCAAATGTGCAAGAATATCGTCCTGTATAAAGTCATAAACTCGATGACTGATTTTAAGCAGATTATCGGCCGTGGAACACGAGTACGCAGCGATTACGGCAAGCTCTATTTTAACATTATTGATTATACTGGCAGCGCGACGCGCCTGTTCGCAGACCCCTCTTTTGACGGCGAACCCGCACTCTTGACACAGGAAGAAATCGACACGCTCGGTAAAGTAAAAGAAGGGAGCCAAGTGATTCTAGCTCCTGAAGAAGCCAAAGAATATAAAAAGGCCGATGAAGAAGTAACAATAGACGATCTCGTTGTCTGTGACCTCCCCGATGGACAGCGCGAAAGAAGAAAATTCTACGTGGATGACGGTAAGAGGATCAAAATTATTTACGATTATGAACAGCATTTAGACGCCAACGGCAATAAACTGCGAGTCGTAAAATACACAGAGTATACGGCTGAAAAAGTGCGTTCAATGTTCACTTCCGCGGCGGCGCTTCTTTCAAAATGGCAAGTGGCCGAAGAGCGAACGGCAATTATCGAGTTCCTACAAGATAAAGGGATTACTTTTGAAGAACTTGTCAAAGCGACAGACCAAGAAGACGCGGATCATTTCGATCTTCTCTGCCATGTAGCTTTTAATGCCCCTTTGCGCTCGCGCAGGGAGCGGGCTGAACGTTTAAGAAAAGGGAAAGTGGATTTCTTTGAATACTTTTCTCCAGAGGCCCGGCAGATCCTAAATGAAATACTGGATAAATATGTCGAGTTCGGTACAGAACAGTTTAAAGTCCCGGATATTCTTAAAGTAGATCCAATTGCCCGCCACGGAAACGTTATTGAAATTGCATCTTTGTTTAGCGGGCCGGAAAAGCTCAGAGAGGTCTTTGAAAAGCTTCAAACACTTTTGTATAGCTAGAGCATAATTGTTACATTTTATGTAATAATTATGTTGACAAACAGCTTCTTATATGGCATATTTGTTACAGAGAACGTAACAAATATGCCATGAGTACTCTATACGATAGAAGACAAAATCTTTATAACGTTGCCTCAACCCAACAGGGGTATTTCTCTGCCAAGCAAGCCCTTTCTTGCGGTTATTCCCACCGTCTCCAGCATTATCATAAGGAAAAGGGCCAATGGGTTGAAATAGAGCGGGGTTTCTTCCGCCTTTCCAATTTCCCATCCTCGCCCAATGAGGATCTTGCTCGTTGGTCCTTTTGGAGCCGTAATCGTGAAGATATTCCTCAAGCTGTTGTTTCTCACGAATCGGCCCTTGCTATTCATGAACTCAGCGATGTGATTCCTTCAAAAGTTCACCTTACGATTCCACCCTTTTTCCGTAAGAAAAGCGCCGGAGGGTGCGTCCTTCATAAAAATATCCTCCTCCCGGAGGTTATAGAAAAACGAGAGGGGTTCTTTGTGACAACTCCTATGCAAACAATTATTGATGTGGCTGATAGCGCTCTTAGCCTTGAACAGCTTGAACAAGCAGTTCGGGACGCTCTGGCCAAGGGGCTTATGGTCCCGGCCAATATCGCAAAAGCAAAGATGTCAGCCGCCGCTCGTGAAAAGATAGGTCTGATTATGGAGAACATTAAAAGAAAGCCGGTTTTATGAAAAACGAGAGAACGTATATGTCCGCTGCTTCTTTTCGCCAAGCCCTTGAAGAGCGCCTGCACAATATTTCCAAGGAACAGAAAGTTCCATTGGAAAGGTTGCGTAAGCGCATTGCGTTTGATCGTCTTCTGGCCCGATTGTTCGATAGAAAAGCGCATCCCGATCCTCAATGGTTGCTTAAAGGAGGTTATGCTTTAGAAATTAGGTATCTCAATATTGCCCGGGCGACTAAAGATATTGATATGGCTATTCCCAGCATGGTCGGGCCTTCTCCTGGAACAGTAAGAGGTATTTTACAAAGGTCGGCTGAGATAAATCTCGGAGATTGGTTTGCGTTTCTTATAGGAGAACATTCTCAAGAATTAAGCCAGGCAGTTTACGGCGGTTGGCGCTATCCGGTAGAGGCGAGGTTGGCAAATAGAGAATTCACAAAATTTCATGTTGACGTTGCCATCGGAGACGTCGTCGTTTCAGAGGCCGAGTGGTTCAAAAGCACAGAGTTATTAAGTTTCGCGGGGATTCCTCCCGCAGAGGTGGCGCTTTTCCCGAGGGATCAACAGTTCGCTGAGAAAGTTCATAGTTATACTTTCCCGCGAGACCCAAAAGAGATGTCGCGGGTTAAAGACCTTGTTGATATGGTTTTGTTGATTGAGAACGGCATGCCAAGTTCTGCGCATGTAGTAAAAGCGGTTAAGGCAACGTTTAAAAGAAGAAAAACGCATACTGTGCCTGACGCGCTCGTTTCTCCACCTGCTTCATGGGAAGCAAGTTATCGGGAAATGGCGTTAGACTGCGGAGTAAAATGCAAGACCGTTGAAGAAGCGTTTAAGTCAGTTTCTTCCTATTGGGGAAATTTATTTAAGAAGGAGTAAATAATGATGACCAAAAAATCAAAAATTAAAATACCGCAAACAACGTCGGCGCAATTGAGTTCTATTATAAAATCATGCCGCGATATCATGCGTAAAGATAAAGGATTAAACGGCGACGCGGATCGCCTTCCTATGCTTACCTGGATTATGTTCCTAAAGTTCCTCGATGATATGGAAATGATGCGGGAAACCGAAAGCAAAATGGAAGGTAAAAAATATGTTCCGGCAGTTCACGCGCCTTATCGCTGGCGTGATTGGGCATCCAAAGAAGACGGCATTACCGGAGAAGAGCTGATTTCCTTCATCAATCATCAGGAATGCGTGCGGCCGGATGGCAGTCGCGGGCCGGGTCTGTTCACCTATTTACGGGCGCTTGAAGGCACCGGTCAAAAAAGAGATCGCCGTAACGTTGTTTCAACGGTTTTCCGCGGCACAGCAAACCGGATGCTTAATGGCTACCTTCTGCGGGATGTCATCAATAAGATCAATCAGATTCATTTTACCTCAACGGAAGAAATTCATACTCTATCCCATCTTTACGAAAGTCTTCTTAAAGAAATGCGGGACGCATCCGGAGACGCAGGCGAGTTCTATACTCCACGGGCAGTGGTCAAGTTGATGGTAGCGGTGGTCAATCCTCGGCTTGGCGAAACTGTGTTGGACCCGGCGTGCGGAACAGGCGGATTCCTTGTTGAGTCATTTGAGCATATCAAAAAACAGTGTAAAACAATTGCGGATCATAAAAAACTTCAAGAGGAGACGATCTTCGGAGGAGAGGCAAAGTCTTTACCGTATTTACTGTGTCAGATGAGTCTCCTTCTGCACGGGCTTGACTCTCCGAATATCGATCCGGGAAATTCCCTGCGGGTTCCCTTAAAAGAAATCGGTGATAAAGACCGCGTAGAGGTGATTCTGACCAATCCTCCTTTCGGAGGCGAGGAAGAAAAAGGCATTCAAGGTAATTTCCCTCAAGATAAACAGACGGCGGAAACCGCGCAACTTTTCTTACAACTGATTATGCGTAAATTGAAACGTCCCGGGCAGGGAAATAAAGGAGGCGGCCGCGCGGGCGTGATTGTTCCCAACGGCACGCTTTTTGGCGACGGCGTCTGCGCGCGGATAAAAGAAGAATTACTCAAGGAATTCAATCTTCATACGATCGTACGGCTGCCGAACGGTGTTTTCTCGCCATACACTTCCATACCGACGAATATACTCTTTTTTGACCGCGCCGGGCCGACAAAAGAAATCTGGTTTTATGAACATTTGCTTCCGGAGGGAAGAAAAAACTACACGAAAACAAAACCGATACAATTTGAAGAATTCCAATCATGCCTGGAATGGTGGGAGAAACGGGAAGAGAACGAACGTGCCTGGAAGATCAAAGTCGAAGATGTTTTAAGATATGCCCAAGATGGTAATCTTATTTCAACCAACCTGGATATCAAAAACCCCAATACAGAGGACGCTTTTGAACATATGCCGCCGGAGAAGCTGATAGAGGATATTTTGGAGAAAGAAGAAAAAATTATGGTAATTTTGAGAGAAGTCAGTCAAATTCTAAAGGAAAAAATATGAAAAAGTGGGATAGATATAGCTTGGGAGAATTAATAACCTTAGAAAGAAGGCCTGTAGATGTTGAATTGGATAAAAGATATCAAGAAATCGGTATTTATTGTTTTGGTAGAGGAGTTTTTCATAAGCAACCGCGTACAGGATATGAAATAGGAAACAAAGCTCTCTTTTTAGTAAAAGAGAGAGATCTTATATTCCAAATAACATTTGCATGGGAGGGAGCCATTGCACTAATGAGTGATTCGGAAAATTGGATGTATGCGTCTACGCGTTTCCCGACTTTTCGTGCTAATGAAAGAAAGTGCGATCCTAAATTTTTACTTTACTATTTCCGTACCCAGGAAGGGAGAGATCAGCTAGTAAAAATATCCCCTGGCTCAGCAGGAAGAAACAGAGTTCTAAGTCTCAAAAGAATGCCAGAGGTATTTATTCCACTCCCATCGCTTCCCGAGCAACACCGTCTCGTAGAATGTATCGAGGCAATCGTAGGTAAAATTGACGAGGCGAAAAGATTACGAGAAGAAGCACAGAAAGCAATAGATGCATTAATAGATGCGAAGCTACGGGGCCTAATTAATGAAAGCAACAAAAGATACGAATGGGATTTCGGTCCTATTTCTAAATACGCAGAAGTCAATCCTTCTAGGCAAGGTCAGATCAAGTTGGCTGATAAAGATGTGGTCTCTTTTGTTCCTATGTCCGCTGTTGATGACATTACAGGTACCATCAAAGAGCGATTTATTAAACCCTACTATGAAGTTTCAAGAGGATATACATGGTTTAGAGAGGGGGATGTTATATTCGCTAGAATTACGCCATGCATGGAGAATGGGAAATCGGCAGTTGCTGTTAATTTAGAAAACGGCCATGGATTTGGTTCCACCGAATTCCATGTGTTAAGACCGGGGACTAAAATCTTAGCTGACTGGTTACATTTATTAATTCGCAGTAAAGATTTCAGAAGGGATGCGGAATCTTATTTCAAAGGGACAGCAGGTCAACAAAGGATCCCTCAAAGTTTTCTTGAAAAAAAAGAAATCCCCGCTCCACCGATACCAAAACAGAGGGAGTTAATAAATTATTTTAAGAAATTTACTGTGTGTCTTGCTGAAGAACACAAGATTGATGAAGAACGTCACGCCGAATTGAACGCTTTATTCCCTTCCGTATTAGACAAAGCCTTTAAAGGTGAGACATGATCCCTGTCTTTTTTTGCCATATCTGTGATGAGAAAGATAATTGTAGATTTGCGATTAGAATAGCTGAGAAGTTGCGAAAAGATATCACGGGAGTAGAACCATTTATTGCTTGCCAGGATGATAATTGGAACAATGCCAAAGAATTAAATACGGCATTAAATCACTGCTATCTTTTTATCGCAATAGTAAGCTCGGGGTTTCTGCAAAAGAATAATTGTGTTTCTGAATTGGAACAGGCAAGAGAAAGGAACCAAAAAAATGGGAAATTTCCTATTATTTTCCCGATACAATATCAATGCGACTCAAAAGTCATGGCCGATCTAGAGTTTTCTATAGATCAAGGTAAACAGACGGGAGAGAGATGGGTTGATTTCTCTAATGATAGCGAATATGACGTCAAGTATGAAGAATTTTATAAAAGAATATATTCTACAATTCTTGATAGCAATCTGATAACCAACGAGGATTTTCACAAGGATTGTAAAGTTCTCGATGTTGTTTTAAGAGAAGATGAGCCAACCTCGGGTTTCGTAAAGACAGCGATAGATTATTGCCGAAGGGGTGAAGAATATGGTTTTTATTTTTTTAAAAATCTTTCGAATCCAAAATGGCTAAGCCATTTATATGCGGCGGGATTTTTTAACAATAATCCCTCTCCTGTAGAATCTGAGAAAAATGCCGGCTACTATAATATCAATATCCCTTTTTGGACGGTATTACCTTATCTAGAGAAAGTAGCAGAAAATCTTCGGGGTAGACCGACTTTTGTAATAATTGATATTATACGTAAGGTTACAAGGCCGGTTGCTCCAGTAAAAAAACAAGACAACTATCACACCTGGTATTCCTTCATCAAGATCATGGCGAACCTGCCGCCTGATGTTATTCAATTGGAGGACATTGATCTCGTCGCTGACTGGCTGGAGAGTAGATTTGATGTTTCTCTTGTGATGCACGAAGTCGGCAGGACATTTTTGCCGAAACTGCTTTCCACGCAAGGAGAAGACTTGCGGAAAGTTACGCGTCTTATCGAAATTGTTATAAATTCGATTAAGGTTGAAAAAAGACATAGCGTCGAAGTCCGTGGGCTTCAAGAGATGTTTGAACTGAATGCTTCACAATTGGGCGAGAAATGCGGCAAGGAGATTGTGGAAGTTCTTAAAAGGAAAATAGAGACAGTGATCGCCGCGGAAGACGATACATACAGCTATATATGGCGGCCCGCTATTGAGGACCATGAGCAGAATGTTGGCGACGGCGAATACCGGCACATCTTGATTGCGGGCTTGCGGGATGTGCTTTTAGGATTCGCCTCTAAACAAGATGCTTCAGGGATGATCCAGACGTTTTTCCAATCAGAAAAATACATTATCAGACGTATCGGATTATATGTTTTAGATAAGCTGTTTGAAAAGTTTAGGTATAAAGAATTGGCCGAACAGGCCATTCAAGATGAGATGAGAGAACTATTACTCAAGAGCAATTATCACCACGAATGGTATCTGTTTATAAAAACTCACTTTAATACTCTTTCAAAGGAGGTTCAAAAGAAGCTTATCGAGTATATCAGCACCCTAAAGGGAGATTGGCGGGATGCCGCGGATAAGGAGAGATTTAATATAGAGCTTCGGCGCCAGTGGTTTGGCGCGATTCAATCCTCCGGATATCAACTGCCTGCCGAAATAAAACAACGATATCGTGAAGGGATTAATGCTGAATCCGAACACCCAGAGTTTTTAGGTTATATGGGCCCTGTTTCGTGGGGGGATGAAAATGTCTTTTCCGTGAGTGAATTATTGGCTCAAGGAAGCGCCGAAAACATTATTTCATTTCTTAATGGCTATCGGGGGAAGAACCGGTTTGGTAAACCGGCTATCCGTGAATCAGGGCAGTCTTTGAAAGCGGCCGTTAAGGCAAAACAGGATTTTTTTGAAGGAAATCTTGATAAATTTAAAGAGGTAAAATGGGAGTATTGGTACTACCTGTTGGACGCTTTTGAAGAGCTATGGGATGATAAAAAACAGATTGACTGGAATAAAGTACTAGCGTTTTGTTCGTCAATAGTCCATCAGGATTTCTTGTACCAAGAAGAGGAAAAGAAAGATAACCACCCGCTTTACCCTAAGGAAAGTTGGGTCATTTCTGTCATCGCAGACCTGATTAAGAAAGGGGTTCAGAATGATGAACGGACGATGCCGGATGATTGTTTAGATAATGCCGAACAGATTATCAGGATCATGCTAGGGAAACAGAAAGCAGAGGCAACCGGGAAAGAAGATAGCGCTTTGAACGAAGCGATGAACACAACCAAAGGGCGCGTCTTAACGTGTTTCATCAGTTATGCCTTGCGGCGGTACAGAACTTATGAAAGGCTGCCTGAGAAAGGCATTAAAGAAAAGGAATCGTTCTGGGGAAAAATAGAACCTCTCTTCGACGAGGAGATCAAAAAAACAAAAGAAGGAAATTTTGAGTTTTCAAGCATTGCGGGGGCGTATCTTCCCAACCTTTTTTATTTGAATAACGATTGGGCCGAGAGAAATATCAATCATATATTTTCACAAGAGGAAAAGCACTGGCGCTGCGCTATGGCGGGATATGCGTATGTCAGTACTGTCTATTCAGTTATTTATGGCTTGTTGAAGAAGAACGGCAACCTTAAACGCGCTCTTGATACGGAATTTACCAATGACAATGTAAAAGAGCGGATCGTCGAAAATATCGCGGTCTCCTACTTAAGGGGGCAGGAGTCTTTAGACGGCGAAGGGAGTTTATTTAAGTACCTGCTTGAGAAATGGCAGGTAAAAAACATTGAAGATACTATTGATCTTTTTTGGGCTCATCGGGATGTCGAGTTAAATCGTGAACAGAGAGATCGAATATATGGCTTTTTGCGGTATTGTTTTAACCGCGTCAAAGGGCATGAAGAGGAAAACAAAGGGATCCTTTCCGATTTAAACCTGTTGGCCGTATTCTTGTGCGAAATCAACAATGAGCAAAAAGATTGGCTCATGCAATCTGTTCAACATGTAGAGGAACGCTATCACAGTTCATTCTTTCTGGAATACTTGGATAAATTAGCCGCTATTAACCCGAGAGAGGCGGGCGAAGTTTTCCTTGAAATGTTGAATAAAACTGTACCCCCATACAAGGAAGAAAATGTAACATCAATCGTTGAAAAAATCTACAAAGCCGGATTCAAAGAGATAGCTAATCTAATCTGCGATAAATATAAGCGAAATGGGCATGACTTCTTAGATGACCTTTATAATCGGTATAATTCAGCTAACATTAAATAGACCACCGGACGTAGTTCGCAGGGGACACTATTTAAAAAAACTGAGGATTTTGGGATGATCCCACCACCTCTTTGGGCTGGCGCCGTTGGAGAAATAAAATTGCACTATGTATATTTACTTCGCAGTGTAGAGAGCGGACAACTCTATCTTGGTTGGACGACAGATCTCCAACGGCGCCTGAACGAACATAACAATGGGGATTCACTAGCGACTCGTAATAGAGGTCCTTATGAATTGATTTATTTTGAGGCATATCGGTTCAGAGAAGAAGCCGTGGCGAGGGAACAGTCGCTTAAAAAACATCCCAATGTGATAAAGCAATTAAAGGCACGATTATATCGGAGTCTCGCCACGGCTTCTTCTGTCCCCAAAGAGGTGGTGGGATGATTGATACCCACTGCCATCTTCATTTTTCCGAATACGACCAGGATCGTGAAACAGTCTTGCAAAGAAGCCGGGAGAGCGGAATTGACGCTTTGATTTTGGTGGGCTGTGATGCCGAAGATTCCACCCAGGCAATGAAGCTGTCCCAAAACTTCGATGGGGCTTTCTTTAGCGCCGGTTTTCATCCCCATGAAGCGAGCCGGTGGGATCTCCACAAAAAGAAAAAACTGGAAGAACTCTCTCAAGAACCAAAGTGTGTCGCGATCGGAGAAGTTGGGTTAGATTATTACCGCAATCTCTCTTCAAAGGAAGACCAGCAAAAAGTTTTTATCGAGATGTTAACCTTGGCTAAAACCAGAGAACTTCCGCTGATCATTCATTCCCGTCAAGCGGTGGAGGAGATGGTTTCGTTGTTAAAAGAACAGGGGCCTTTTCCATCGTCGGGAGTGATGCACTGTTTCTCGGGAGATTCAAAATACCTGCGGGACTGTTTAAAATTGGGATTTTACATTTCGTTCGCGGGAAATCTCACCTTTACCAATGCCCAAGAGTTGCGAGAGCGCGCGGCGGAAGTTCCGATGGAACGATTGCTGGCAGAAACGGATTCTCCTTATCTGACGCCGGTCCCGTTTAGGGGGACCCGCAATGAACCTTGCCGTCTCACGCGCACGATCGCGAAACTGGCCGAGATCCAAAAGAAATCGCCGGAAGAAATGGCAGAGGCGACCGCTGAAAACGCCCGGCGGCTTTTTAAATTGGATCCCAATGAAAAGCATTGATATTTCAGCCCTGTTTCAATGGATATGGCGCCGGAAGATTTATTGGGTCATGCTCCTGTTTATTTTCTTAATTCATGCCTTCTTTGCCCCGCCAAAGGGGGGAGAGGAACAGACCCATGAATTCTCAAAAGTCTACCAGCAGTTCAATGAGACGATCAAGGAAGAGTTGAAAAACCCGCGAAAGATCGTTTTACTGGGCGGCCTCACATTGCTGGGATTGGGAGCGCTGGGAGTGGGGAGCGTCCTTTTCTTTACGTGGGGGTTAGGATTTATCAGACACGCCAGGGCGGACCATCTTCCTGCTCCGTGGAGATTCTGGGATCTGTTTCGCGTGGTCATCCTTTCTTTCTTTTGGGGGGAATTCGGTTTTCTGATTGTTTTAGCGGGATGCCGGCGGCTTGGCGTGGGAGTCAAGGATATCAACGAGCATTTCCTGATGTTATCGGGAACATTATGGATGGACCTCCTGATTTTTTTCTTTATTCTATCTATCGTGATCGGCCAGGCGGGGGGGACGTGTCTGCATTTAGGGTTGACCTGCCGGCGGTTTTTCAGGAACGTGGCGACGGGGATTTTAGGATACGTTTCCGCGCTCCCCATTTTGTTGATGACTCTTTTGACGGCGCTGGCCGTGGTCCAAATTTTAAAATACGAACCTCCGCCTCAGCCAATCCAAGAGATTTTCTTTATGGAAAAGGGGGGTACTCTCCTTATCGCTTCGATCTTAGCGGCGCTGGTGGGTCCCTTCTTTGAAGAACTCTTTTTCCGCGGTTTTCTGTATAATACTCTCAAGAAACGAGTGAGTCCCATGACGGCGTTGTGGACAACCAGCGCTTTCTTCGCGGGAGTCCACGGGAACCTCTTTGGTTTCTTCCCGATCATGGTGTTGAGCGCGCTGTTGACTCTTTTATATGAAAAAACCGGCTCGCTGGTCGCATCCATTACGGTGCATGTCTTGCATAATTCTTTGATGATCGGGTTTCTTTTTTTGGCAAAGGAATTGGGAGGTTTATGACGACTCAGTCCGCGTACTATCAAACTGTCAGTTGGCAAAACGGGAAGGTTCGTTTAATTGACCAAACGCTTTTGCCGGCTCAATTAGTCTATATCGAATGTGACACGGTGGAATCGCTCTGGGAAGCGATTCGCTCTCTGCGGGTTCGCGGGGCTCCCGCCATCGGGATCGCGTCCGCTTTTGGCGTGGCCATAGCGGCGATTCGGGCGGCCGCTAGTGACGCTAAAAATTTTAAGGGAGAGGTTTTGAAAGCGATCGAATACCTCCGAAGCGCCCGGCCGACGGCGGTGAATCTTTTTTGGGCGACGGAGAGAATGAAAGAAACATTACAAGCGCGCGAGCGTCAAGAACCCAAACGGCTTGCCCAAATATTGCTGGAGGAAGCTCAAGGGATTTTGGAAGAGGACAAAAATACCTGCCGCAAGATGGCCGAGTTTGGAGCTGTCCTCATTGCTCCGGGGAGTCGGGTGATGACTCATTGCAACGCCGGGGGGTTAGCGACGGCGGAATATGGAACCGCGCTGGGGGTGATCTATCGGGCGCATGAACAGGGAAAAATTAAGGAAGTTTTTGCCGGTGAGACACGGCCGTTATTGCAGGGGGCGCGGTTGACCTGCTGGGAGCTGAAACAGGCCGGAGTCCCGGTGACCCTTGTCTGCGATACCATGGCCGGTTCGGTCCTGAAACAAAAAGGGATTGATCTGGTGATTGTGGGAGCTGACAGAATTGCCTCTAACGGCGATACTGCCAACAAGATCGGAACCTATAACCTCGCTGTCTTAGCGAAACATCACAAGATTCCGTTTTATGTCGCCGCCCCATGGTCAACGATTGATGTGTCAATCAGTGACGGCAGTCAGATTCCGATCGAAGAACGGGATCCAAGAGAAATCACCCATTGGGGCGGAAAACAATGGGCTCCCGAAGGAATTGGAGTTTGGAATCCGGCTTTTGATGTCACGCCAGCCGAGCTGATCACCGCTTTTATCACGGAAAAAGGAATTTTGAATCCCCCGTTTAAAAACGAAGGGCTTACATGAATGAGTTCAGTTTCATCAAAAGACTTTCCCAATCCATCAAGACAAATCGCTCAGTCATCGTCGGGATTGGGGATGACGCGGCGGTTCTTCAATATAAGAAAGACCGCTATCTTCTTTTTACGACTGACATGATCGTGGAAGGAACGCATTTCCTTTTAAAGAGCGCGGCTCCTTATCAAATCGGCTGGAAGGCGATGGCGGTGAACCTGAGTGATATTGCGGCCATGGGAGGATTGCCTCGATGGGCGGTGGTGTCGCTGGGGGGGCCGTTTCAAAGACGGAAAATGGAAAATGGAAAATGGAAAATAGAAGAATTTGTCTGGGAAATTTACCGAGGGATGAGCGCGGTGGGCAAGAAATTCGGCGTTCAGATTGTGGGAGGGGATACCGATAAGGCGGACCGGTGGACGATCAACATCGCGCTATTGGGAGAAGTAGAAAAAAAATATCTAAAACTTCGCTCAGGAGCGAAAGTGGGTGATCGGGTCTTTGTCACGGGTTCACTCGGCGGCTCGATTCATGGGAAACACCTGACTTTCATTCCTCGAGTCAAAGAGGCCCGCTATTTAGTCACTCATTATCCGGTGACCAGCATGATGGATCTCTCGGACGGCCTGGCGAGCGACCTTTGCCGGATCATGGAGCAGAGCAAGGTTGGAGTCCTGATTGATGAAGAAAGAATCCCTCTTTCAAAAGAGGCAAAGGACTCGCGAAGCGCTTTCTGCGATGGGGAAGATTTTGAATTATTATTTACGGTGCCAAAATCCGCGGGCGAAAGATTAGAGAGGAACGTCCCCTGGGCGCGTCTGATTGGAGAAGTGACGCCTGCTTCGCGAGGACTACGGATGAGAGATCGAACTGGGCAGGTGCGGACGGTCGCATGGAAAGGGTTCGAGCACTTCTAAATGAATAAAATATGAGACCCCAAACGGTTATTTCGAACAGCCCTGAAGAGACGATTCAATTTGCTTCGCGGTGGTCTGCGAAACTGCCGGCGGGGAGTGTCGTTGTCTTACGCGGCAACTTAGGAAGCGGGAAAACTGTTTTCGTCAAAGGGGTCGCCAAAGGGATTGGGGTGAAAGAGCCGGTCACAAGCCCCACGTTTGTTTTTGTCAATGTTTACCAGGGGAGAACTCCCGTCTATCATCTTGATTTATATCGTGTCGAATCGCCGGACCAAGCGGATTCAATCGGATATGAAGAATATTTTGACTCCGACGGCATCACTTTAATCGAGTGGGGCGAAAGGGTCAAACCGTTTCTTCCCAAAAAAGCGGTATGGATTGAGTTTGAGGTATTAGGAGAGAAGAAACGAAAAATTCGCGTTCATGGAGCTGGGCGATGAAGATACTGGCAGTGGAAACCTCTTCATTAATGGGAAGCGTCGCTCTCCTGGAAGAAGATCGGGTCTTGATCGAGATCTCGATGCGATTGGAGAGACAGCATTCCACGAATCTGGTTCCGTTGATTGAACGGCTTCTTCAAACGGCCGGGATTGGGCTTGCCGGCATTGACGGCTACGCGGTGGGGGCGGGGCCGGGGTCTTTTACCGGGATTCGGGTCGGCGTCACGACCGTGAAGGGGCTCGCCCTGGTAACCCGGAAACCGGTCGTCGCCGTTTCATCTCTCTTGGCTTTGGCGGCTTTGGCTTGCGACGGCATGAGCGGCCCCTATCCGGTAGCGCCACTGGTGGACGCCAAAAGAAATTTAATCTACTTCACCTGGTACCGTTCCGGTAAAAACGGAAAGCCGGTCCAGTTGATCGCGCCGGGCCTGGGGACATTAAAGGAAGCTCTTGCTAAGATCAATCGGCCGACACTCTTCATCGGCGACGGCGCCCACTGTTACCGGAAACAGATCCAACGCCTTCAAGGGAAGAAAGCCTTTTTCACGGGATCGAATGATTATTTTCCAAGGGCCTCGGCAATTGGTAAAATGGCGGTAGAAAAGTTCCGTCTCGGCAAGTTCGATGATCCCGAGACAGTGACGCCGTCGTATCTTTATTCACGATACTGTTCGATTCAAGGGAACCGATAATAATGATGACCCTAAGACCTACTTGGGCTGAAATAAATCTGGAGGCAGTTCAAAAGAATTTTCTCTGGGTTAAAAGCATGGTTTCCAGCGATACCGCCGTAATGGGGGTGATCAAGGCGGATGGTTATGGGCATGGAGCCGTGGAAGTGGCGAAAGCGCTCGAACAGATAGAGGCCCCTTACCTGGGAGTCTCTTCGCTGGATGAGGCGGTTGAATTGCATCAGGCAGGAATCCAAACTCCAACCTTGATTCTCGGTTCCGTTCTTCCGGATCTTAATGCCATTTCTGGAGATCCTCTGCTTCCGACCTTCACGTTCACGGTCTGCACTCTTGACGTGGCCAAAGTCCTTCAAGAGGAAGCCCGCAAACAGCAATGTCCCATCAAGATTCACGTCAAGGTTGACACAGGAATGGGGAGGTTGGGCGTTTGGTATGAACAAGCGGCGAAATGGATCAAAGAACTCGCGCAATTTGACGCTTTGCGGTTAGAGGGAATTTACACTCATTTCGCCAATATGGACGAGAGAGATCTGAATGACACGCTGGAGCAGATCGGCCGGTTCTCCTGGCTTCTTGAGATGCTGGAAGTGCAGGAGATGCCCGCGCGATACCGTCACGCCGCCAACAGTCTGGCGGTAACTCGCCTGCCGGCGTCGCATTTTAACATGGTCCGCCCCGGGATCATTCTTTACGGCGTTTGGCCGGCGTCGGAGAATCTGCCCGATTCGGAACGGGTGCCGTTGTCTCCGGTTTTTTCTTTAAAGACGCGCGTTGTTTTCCTCAAACACACTCCCGAAGGGCGGCGCCTCGGCTACAGCGGGACTTATACCACCCAACGCCCTACGCGGATCGCGACTCTCCCGATCGGCTATGGCGACGGCTATCCGGTGGCGCTCTCCAATAAGGCGAAAGTTTTGGTAAAAGGAATCCACGCCCCTGTCGTTGGAAAAGTTTCCATGGATCAAACGTTAATTGATGTGGGGCATATTTCGGGAATTGAAGTCGGCGACGAAGTCGTTTTAATCGGTTCCCAGGGGGAGCGGCAAATCTCGGTCGAAGAAGTCAGCCGCTGGGCCGGCAGGATTCCGTATGAATTTCTCTGCGGCATTACTCAACGAGTCCCCCGCGTGTACTACAATACGGCAGTTCTGAGTAGGGGCGCAATTAATCGCGCCCCTACCAGTTGACCCCTATAAGCGATTATGTTATGTTATTTTTTCTATGGATGCCTTAATCCTTGCAGCGGGATACGCGACTCGATTGTATCCATTGACGCGGAATTTTCCGAAACCTCTCCTTCCGATAGGATCCAAGCCGATCATTGACTACATCATAGGGGGTTTGCGTAAAATTTCGGAGCTGAAAAATATTTGGGTAGTGACTAATTACGCTTTTTTCAGGCATTTCCAATGCTGGAGTAAATCTCATCCGGATAAAACAAAGGTTAAAATCGTTGACGACGGAACCCAAACGCCCGAAGGGCGATTGGGGGCGGTCAGGGACATGGAGTTTGTCATAGAGAAGGAAAAAATCAAGAGCGATTTACTGATTGTCGGCGGAGACAACCTCTTTGAGTTCGACCTGAGAAATTTCGCCGTGCAGGGACAAAGTCATAAGCCGTATCCTACCATGGGGGTCTACGATATCGGATCCAAGGGTCTCGCCAAACGATTCGGCGTGGTGACGCTGGATTCGAAAGGAAGAGTCGCTCATTTTGTCGAGAAACCGGTCCGTCCTCATTCCACGCTGGTGGCGATGTGTTTATACTATTTTCCCAAAGAATCGCTTCCCTGGATCCGCCGTTATCTGGATTCTGGAAAAAACGCGGATGCCCCTGGGCATTATCTAAGCTGGCTGGCGCGTGAACAATCGGTTTATGGGTATCTCTTTGAAGGGGAGTGGGTGGATATTGGGGATTTAAAAACGTACGAAAAGATCCAGAGCAGGTAGGGTAAGAAGAAGTCCAAAAAAAGGAGTTAAAGACAATGGCCAAAGGAAAACATCTCTTTACGTCAGAATCAGTCACTGAAGGACATCCCGACAAAGTTTCCGATCAAATTTCAGACGCGATCGTAGACGCCATCTACCGCAAAGATCCCAGCGGCCGCGTCGCCTGTGAAGCCCTGGTCACGACAGGGCTCGCGATCGTCGCCGGCGAAGTGACGACTTCCTGCTACGTCGACATTCCTAAAATCATCCGGAAAACAATTCATGACATTGGCTATACCGACGCCGCGTACGGTTTTGACTATTTAACCTGCGGCGTCGTGACTTCAATTCAGGGACAGTCTCCTGATATCGCGTTAGGGGTTGATGTCGGCGGCGCGGGGGATCAGGGAATGATGTTCGGCTACGCCTGCAACGAGACCTCTGAATTGATGCCGATGCCCATCATGATGGCGCATAAATTGTGCCGGCGCCTGGCTCATGCTCGCAAGGAGGGAATCATCAATTACCTGCGCCCCGATGGGAAATCACAGGTAACGGTGGAATATCATGACGGAAAACCGACCCGCATTGACACGGTTGTCGTCAGCGCCCACCACAGCAGCAAAGTGAAGATCGAAGACGTCCGTCATGACATCAAAAAACTGGTGATTGACGAAGTGGTTCCAAAACACCTGATGGACAAGAAGACAAAATTCTACATCAATCCGACCGGCAGGTTCGAAGTTGGAGGCCCTCAGGGGGATACCGGCGTCACCGGAAGAAAGATCATTATTGATACCTACGGCGGCGTCGGGAGCCATGGCGGAGGGGCTTTTTCGGGTAAAGACCCTTCAAAGGTGGACCGCTCAGCCAGTTATATGGCGCGCTACATCGCCAAGAACATTATCGCGGCGAAGCTCGCGGAGAAATGCGAGATTCAGCTGGCTTACGCTATCGGAGTGGCGGAACCGGTCTCCGTGATGGTGAATACCAACGGAACTGGGAAGGTTTCCGACGAGAAATTGATCAAATTAATCCGCGAGAATTTCGATCTGACTCCCAACGGGATCATCAAGGATTTGAAACTTCGCCGGCCGATCTACTTGAAGACCGCCTGCTATGGGCATTTCGGCCGCGAGGAAGAAGGTTTCAGCTGGGAGGAAGTGGATAAGGCAAGAATATTGGCAAAACATGTTTAGATAACCTGAAAGGTGGAAAAGAATGAAACGCGATATTCAAAGTCTGGCTCTAGCGGATAAGGGAAAAGACCGTATCGAGTGGGCGGGACAAAGTATGCCGGTTGTTCTTTCGATCCGCAAGGATTTCTCCAGCGCCAAACCGCTCAAGGGAGTGAGGATCGGCGCTTGTCTTCACGTGACTTCCGAAACAGCCAATCTGATGATCACTTTGAAAGAAGGGGGAGCCCATGTTTCTCTCTGCGCGTCGAATCCGCTGAGCACTCAGGACGACGTGGCCGCTTCGCTGGTGAAACATTACGGCATCCCGGTCTTCGCCGTCAATGGAGAAAATTCAAAACGGTATTACCGTCATATTCAGGCGGTTCTGGCCGCCAATCCACAGGTCACTATGGACGATGGAGCCGATTTAATCTCAACCCTCCACCGAACTCAAAACTCGAAACTCGAAACTCAAGACTCAATCTGGGGTTCTACTGAGGAAACAACAACAGGAGTCATTCGTCTCAAGAGTTTGGAAAAAGCAGGGAAACTTCGGTTCCCGGTCATCGCGGTCAATGAAGCACAAACCAAACATCTTTTCGACAATCGCTACGGCACAGGCCAGTCAACGCTCGATGGCATTATCCGGGCGACGAATCACCTGATCGCCGGGCAAATATTCGTCGTGGCCGGCTATGGCTGGTGCGGCAAAGGGGTGGCGATGCGCGCCAAGGGATTAGGGGCGCAGGTGGTCGTTACTGAGATAGAACCGCTCCGGGCATTGGAAGCGGTCATGGACGGCTTTTCCGTCAAGACGATGGCCGAGGCGGCTCGAATTGGCGATATCTTTGTAACGCTGACCGGAGACCGCGACGTGATCAGAAAAGAACATTTCCTAAAGATGAAAGACGGAGCAATTCTTGCCAACTCAGGGCATTTCGACATTGAAATTGATATTGCGGCCCTGAAAAAACTGAGCCGGAGAACCCGCAGAATCCGTTCGTTTGTGGATGAGTATGTTTTACGGGGTGGAAGGAAGATTTACGTTCTTGGGGAAGGCCGCCTCGTCAACCTAGCGGCGGCAGAGGGGCATCCTGCCAGTGTCATGGATTTAAGTTTTGCCAATCAATCGCTGTCAGTAGAATATGTGGTTTCTCACCACGAGGAATTAAGAAATAAAGTCTATGCGGTTCCTGAAGAGATTGATCGTAGTATCGCTCAATTAAAGTTACGGGCAATGAAAATTTCCATTGACGCTTTGACGCGGGAACAAAGAGATTATCTGAAGTCGTGGCAGCTTGGGACGTAAGTTCATGGACAATTCCAAAGACGCCGGGGCAACTCTTTTCAATTACCTCAACCTCATACGTATTCATCAGTGGATAAAAAACCTCTTTGTATTCACGCCCCTATTCTTTTCTGGCCAGGTACTTGACAACCGTAAATTAATTTTAACTTTTTTTGCTTTCATCCTATTTTGCTTATTAACGAGCTGCGCTTATATTTTCAATGATTACGTGGATATCGAGCTGGATAAAAAGCATCCCCAGAAGAAAAATCGTCCTCTTGCCAGCGCTCAAATAAGCGTTAGAAACGCTCTTGTGCTGGGTGTTATTCTATTTCTATCCGCCGCGGCTGTCTGTTTTTATTTAAACAATCTAAAATTGACGATGATCTCAGCATCCTACCTGGCGCTTAACGCGGCATACTCACTGAAATTGAAACAGATCGCTTTAATTGATATTTCCAGTATCGCTTTCGGATTCATTTTACGCGTGGAGGCCGGTGGAGCGGTCATCAGTATTTCCATTTCTCACTGGTTGTACATCATGACGTTTTTATTATCTCTGTTTTTAGCCCTTGCAAAACGCAGAGACGATTTGATCATCGAGGCAAGAACGGGACAGAGATTACGCCGCTCGATGGGCGGTTACAATTTAAACTTTATATCAAACGCCATCAGTGTTCTGCTGGCGAGTTTAATCGTCGCTTATCTTTTATATATTACTTCGCCGGCGATAACGGAAAGATTTATCGGCAGACCCATGTTCCTATCGGCCTTCTTTGTTATCGTGGGAGCGTTGCGATACCTGCAAATTACATTAGTGGATGAGGAGAGCGGTTCCCCAACGAGAATTTTGCTGAAAGACCTTTTTATACAGTTGTTGGTTGTTATGTGGCTCCTTTATTTCATGGTCAATATTTATTTCAGCTGACCTCTTAAAAAAAAGACCCCCAGGACAGAAAAAATAAAATTGGCTCCCCACGCTCCAATAAAGGAAGGAAGAATCCCCGCCTTCCCTAAAGAAAACATCACTGAATTCAGCAGGTAGAAAAGGATTCCAATAAAAACGCACAATCCGATACCGCTGAAAATCCATCCCTGTCGCTTTGGCGGCGAAATAGCCAGTGGGATTGCTGCAAGGATCAGCGCGAAATTTGCGAAGGGGAACGCGACCCGGCTGTACAATTCGACCAAAAGCCGCCGCGTCACGTTCTTCCCAGAGACGGCGATCCGGTCAATATAATTTTCAAGCTGTTCGTACCTCATGAAAAGTACCTGCGACTCCATTTTGAGAAAACTTTGCGGGGTTTCATCCAGATCCATGGTCCGTTCTTCGTAATAAGTCGGCTTATCAATAATTTCCCCATCAGGCCCCAGCTGATAGGAAACGCACGAATAAAGCTTCCATTTATCATTGACGATCCATTCCGCTTTCTCAGCGGCAATTTTCGCGGCCGGTCTGTGGGAGGCGTCGTCAATAAAAACAATTAAATCATACAGGGTCTTTTCATTCGGGTCGTAGCGCTTGGCATAGAACATCCGGTTTTTAGTCCCGTAAAGAGCGACATTTTCTATAACGGCTGTATGAACTTCTTGCGATTCTCTTTCCAAATGGGCTTCCTTAATGGCATGGGTGACCATCATTGCCTGTGGAATCAGGCGGTCGTTTAGAAACAGCGCCGAAAAAGTAATGACCATGCCGATCACCAGCAGAGGAGAAGAGATTCGGTACCAGCTGAGGCCGCAGGAGCGCATGGCCATTAATTCCTGGGTTCGATTCAGCCGGCTTAAAGAAGAGACGGCTCCTGTGATGCTGGCCAGCGGCGATGTCTGGACCAGGACAATCGGGATGGCGGCCAGATAGTATTGGAACAGTATCCCCAACGGCACCTGATTTTTCAGAAAGTCATCCAGGTGGGTGAAGAGATCAATGAGCCAATAGAGAAGGAGGAAACAGAGCAGAGAAAAACAAAAAGGCCACAGGAATTGCCGCGCCAGATAACGATCAAGAATCTTCATTTACACGCTCACAATTTTCCTGAAGAGCACAATGCTGAGACAGCCCATGAGTCCGTTGGGCAGCCATGTGGCTATCGGGGCGGCGATGATTCCTTGGATCGCGAGGGCGTCCCCGAGCGCTAGGAGAATATAATAAAGGGCGAAGACTCCGAGAGCCAGCGCCGACCCGATCGTTCGCTCTCCGCGGTGGGTGAGCAGGGCCATCGGAAATCCGATTAGGACCAGGAAGAAACTGGCGAATGCCATCGCGATCTTTCGGTGGAATTCCGCTTGCAGCGGATAGACTGCCACTCCCGACCTTCGCAGGGATTTTATCTCTTCTTTGATCTCCGCGAAGGTCATGTCTTTGGGTTTTTTCTGCAATTCTCCTTTTTGTATCTGTGACGAGAGGTTCATCGTCAAGTAGTAAGTCTGGAAGTTCAATTTATAGATATGAGTCGGGTCCCGCGGGTTGGGCTCGTCGCTAATGCCGTCAATCAACTTTAACTTAACGATATCTTTATCGGGAATGGAAATAAACTCCCCCTTTTTAGCCACAAGGGTTCGCGTTGGTTTCCCCTCTTGAAATTGGTAGATCCGGACGTTGAACAGTTCATGCCCGTGGATATCATAAATGAAAAGAATGTATCCTTCAAAGGCGCGGATGAAAGTCCCCGGCTCCAAATAGGCGGTAGGATTTTTCATCCCGATCTGAGCCAGCATTCTTCGGGAAGCGAAATGGGCTTTCGGCAAGATTTGATCGTTGATATAGACGCAGGCGAAGCTCAGAAGCAGGGCAATCGAGACGATCGGCAGAGAGAGCCTGACCAGACTGATACCGCAGGAGCGCATCGCGGTAATTTCGTTATCGGCTGAAAGGCGGCCGAAGGCGATGAGGGTTCCCACTAAAACAGCCATCGGCAGGGAGAAGGTCAGCAGGTAGGGGACTAAAAACAGAAAGAGTTTAATGATCTGAGCGACAGCGACTCCTTTAGAAATGACTAGATCCGCGAATTGCACCAGGTTCCCGACCATCAGAACCAATGTCAGTCCCACCAGCGCGAAAAGAGTGGGGCCGGCGAACTCGGTTAGGATATAACGCTGCAAGGTGCGCATCGGTTAAGCGAGAGGAGTTCGCGCCAGCGTTAAACCATCAACGCGCCGGGCTCCCGCCTCTTTCAGAGAAGAGGAACACTGATTAAGAGTCGCTCCCGTCGTGAAAAGGTCATCCACCAATAAAATTCTTTTGCCGTTCGTTAATTCAGGCGCCGCGCGAAAAGCGGATTCCACGTTCCTTTTTCGCTCTCCTTCCGAGAGTTTGGATTGCGGCTGAGTGCCGCGAACCCGCTGAAGGATTTTCTCGGGAGAAGGAACTTTAAAAGACTTGCCGAGACTTCGCGCTAACAGGGAAGATTGATTGTAATCCCGTTCCCGTTCTCTGGCTGGATGGAGAGGAACGGCCGCGATCAGATCCCACGATTCCGGCGGGAAGTAAAGTTGGCTGAAAAGAAACATCTGGCGCGCGAAAAAATAGAACAGTTCAGGGGAATCGCTGAATTTCCACCGATGGATCAGTCCCCGGAGAGGCTCCTCGTAGACAAAAACAGAACGGACGGCCGCCAGAGAGAGTGAATTTCGGCGGCAATGAAAGCAGACTCCTTCTTGAGATTGCGGCATACCGCACTGGGAGCACCAAGGGGGGGTGAGGTATCTTAATTTCCCCAGGCAATCGCGGCAGAGTTGACTCTCCCGCCCGATCCGAATCCCACAGGAGGAGCAAACCGGAGGAAACAATAAATCCAGCATAACATATTATGTTATCATTCCACCAGCAATTCCGCAACTAAGGTTTTGAGGAGTGTAGTAAGCTAATGAAATGTCCCCTTTTAATCGCACCTGGTAAATT
>CAYJQR010000002.1:0-22551 GCA_964372345.1 uncultured Planctomycetia bacterium
CCTAAGCGAAATCCGAAATCGGTATCTTCAAGAGTGATTCCGGGAAAATGTTCGTCAAATCCGCCGAGTTCAGAAAATATCTCCCGACGGATAGCGCAGTTATAAGTCCCAAAGATGGCAGCGTCATCGGGTTCCTGTCTGAGACGAAAATCAATGTCATACCCGATAAACCGCGCCTGAGGAGAATGGGTATTTTCGGTACGGTACATCCCGCTGATACTGACAACCGCGGGATTCAGAAAATAACGTTCGATTTTCCCCAGCCAGTCCTCCGGAGGCACGCAGTCTGAGTCGGTAAAAACGAGCAGCCCTCCACGGGCCTCTTTGGCTCCGCGATTGCGCGCCGCCGCCGCCCCGCGATTGGCGGGCTGACGAATAAGACAGACGTCAAACCCGGCAGCAATCCGAGACGTGTCATCGGTTGACGCGTCATCAACAACAATCGCTTCGTAGTCTGTGTAGCGCTGACGGGTAACAGCGTCAAGGCATTTCAAGAGGGTCTTTGACGCGTTGTAGGCGGGTATAATGATTGAAACTTTCACCGCGACCTAGATCGGGTTAACTAATGATTTGAGCATATTCAGATACTGGGACGGAGCGTAGAGTTGAGCCGTATTCTGGAAGTTGCACTGAGTACACCAACAGAATTTATTTTTGATCTTTTCCCGGAGTTCATTTGCCGTGTCTGAAAACCAGACCTTATCCCAATCCAACCCCGCTTCCCGGATATTCCCCACTTTGTGAAGCAGTTCGCAGTGAAACACGTCTCCATTGGCGTCAATCACCGCGTTCACTCTTCCCGCTAGACAGGGAACTACCTGAGTTTTTTGTTTCCATGTTTCTTCGATGAAATCAGGATTATTCCGTTTGACGGCGTTAATGACCCTGTTTTTAAGCCCCCCGCCGAAATGATAACGGTCTAATTGCCCTTGAATCACCGGCTTAATCCTCTGGTAATCTTCTAACGTCATGCTGTCCACTGAATTAGCCTCGTTGCGGATCACTTCATAGGTATGCCAGTCTACCCGGAATTCTTTGTTGACAAAATCAGCGACCGCGGCGACTTGATTCAGGTTGTCTCTGGAGACAATGGTATGCACTCCCAGAGAAAACCGGTCTCCATACCGCTCCCGAACTTTACGAAGAAGATGATAGGTTTTGACCAGATTGCTAAAGGCGTCTTTCAGCTCCCTCATTTCATCATGGCGTTCCCCCACCGCATCCAGAGAAAGTCCGATGCTAAAACGAGAGGCCCGGCATGTCTCCAGAATCTGAATGGCATATTCTTCGATTCTCTCGGGTAAAGAAGCGTTCGTAGGGATACCGATATTTTCAACACCCGATAGACGGTAAAACGCGTTACAGATCTCAGGCAGATCCTTGCGCAAGAACGGTTCACCCCCCCCAATCGCCAGCCAAAGAAGTCCCTTCATTTGGGCGGCGATTTTTTCGATCTCGGTCAAGGTCAGTTCATTCTTAACGGCGGGGGTATTCAGCTGGTCAATAAAACAGCAGAACGAACATTTCGCGTTGCATCGAAAGGTCACCAGTAAAATCAAATACGACGGCCGATCGGGATTGTTCTTGGTCAAAAAACTCTTGGCAAATTTTAGAGAGGCCAACATAGAGGGGTTATTATATCACAAAAGAAAGCACCCTGTATTTGACAAGTTTCTAAAGAGAAGACTAGAATACATCATCACATGCCGCAAATTCAATCTCTTCTTGACGCCCTGGAAAAACTGAACTATGACATCAGCGCCGAGTCAAGGTTGGTCCGGGTCGGGTTGAAAGACGAGCAGAACATGGAAAATATTCTGCGCCAATACCCGGTTTTGACCCGGCTTGAAGTTTTTCTGGAGATTCAGAACCTCGCCTCGCGGCAAACAGACGCCGATCAAAAGGAACGACTGGAACGGCTGGCTTTCGCCTGTCTGGAACTGGTTCTGCACGCTCAGATCGTGGCGCTGGACGACCAGTTCGAAACGTTTCTTGCCAAAGCGACCGCCGAGGTTGACGGCGAGAAGATCCCCTACCAGGAATTTTATCCGCGGATCCAGAAGGAGAACGATTTTTCAAAGCGCGAAAAACTGGGAGCGGGGGTCCAAGAAATCCACCGGCAGGGGAATCCTTACCGGGTCGAAATACTGGAAAAACAACTCCTTTTTTTAAAGAACTCGGCCGGGTTTCCCGACTATATCAGCTATTGCCGGCAGAAAAAGAACTTAGATTACCCCAGGTTTCTGGATGCCCTTTGGCATTCCCAGGCGCGAACGCGGGAACTCTATCAAACTCACATGCGACGCTGGGTCAATCAAGAAATCAAGAAACCGCTCGGCTCCATCAGCCGCTGGCACGCCTCTTACCTTCTGCAGATCAAACAATTTGACGACCTTTTCCCGAAGAAGGGGTTTTTGAAACGAGTGGGGAAAACCTTCACCGCCTTGGGGATTGATTTAGACAGTTACAAAAACATCCATTTAGACCTGGAGGAGCGTCCGCGGAAAGACCCGCGCGCCTGCTGTTACGGGAGCAAAATCCCCCAGGAAATTCATTTGATTATGAAACCGGTCGGGGGGCATACCGACTACGAAACATTCCTGCACGAAGCCGGACACGCGCTTCACAACGCCAACACTGATCCGGGCCTGGCGTATGAATACCGCCATCTCTCCCGCTCTAACGCTCTGAGTGAAACTTACGCTTACCTCCTGCAAAACCTGACGATGAACACCGAATGGCTGGTCCGTCTGATGGGGATTGATCGCCCGACCGCTAAAAAAATCCGCTACTACCGCGTTCTGATTGACCTCTATATGTTCCGCCGCTACATCGGCAAATTCTCTTCGGAACTCAAATTCTTCCAGCGGCAGAATTTAAAGGACGGCGGCGTTTACGCGAACACGTTGACCGATCTTACTCAATTTATTTACGATCCCGGATCCTATCTTTTCGACATGGATTCCGAATTCTACTCCGCGGATTATCTGAGGGCGTGGATCGCGGAAGCTCAGCTAGAACACTTCTTAATCGAAAAATTCGACTTCGCATGGTGGAACCACCGTAAAGTCAGAGATCTTTTGATGAATCTCTGGCATAGCGGCGAAAAACAGGAGCCCGAGGAATTGCTTCAGCATCTGGGGATGAAACCTTTTGATCTTTCTCCGCTTGAGGCTCGCTTTGCGGAGCTGGATCGGTTAAAATAGCGGCATCACTTCAAACCATGAATACTCTCCAAAAGCTAAAACGAAAGACACTGCGCGCCCTCTTCCATTACGACCCTAGTTATACAGACATGTTTGCCGACAAAAGTGAATTCTACTTCGCCCGTCTTTACCTCCACCAGATGAATCCTTACCTTGAGCAACTGCCAGAAGGAGCCCGCGTATTAGACGCGGGATGTCAGGCCGGCCGGTTTACCGTGGCGCTGGGGAAAATGGGATTCCAGCTCACGGGTATTGACACTTCAGGCCTTTCTCTTGCCCGAGCTAAAAAGCACTGCAAAGAACATCAGGTGCAGGCTGAATTTATCCGAGGAGAAATTGGCAATGTCTGCAAACGTCTGCCTCCTCAATCCTTTGATCTGGTTCTCTGCGCCGAGGTGTTGTATCTTTATCCGCACTTCGAGTCACTGATGAAAAGCATGGTGGGCGTTCTCAAACCTGGAGGCCTTCTAATGACTTCTCACAGGACACGATTTTATTACCTGACGAAAGCCTTCCTGCAAAAAGACCTTCAAACGGCTCGCTTTATCGTTGAGAATCATGAAGGATCCCTGTGGGGAACTTATTTTAACTGGCAGACCGTTGAAGAGTTAAAAACTCTCCACTCCAGACTGGGACTCCAAACAGAGGGGATTCGTCCCATTGGCATCTTTTCCGAAACTCTCGTAGCCCCAGGCGATATGGAACTCTCGCTTCAAGATCAGCTCTTTGACATTGAAAAGGAACCCTTTGATGAAGTCACCGGCTGCACACGCTATCTTCTGGCCATCGGCAAGAAAATATCAACTTCCTATCCTGACCTATCATAGCATACATCGGGATCCTCCGCCCCATGGGATGGATATGACCCCCGAAGTTTTTGAGGCCCATTTGAATTTCTTGAACCGCTTCCGTTATTCCGTCGTCTCCGCCGCGCGGCTGTCCGCTCCAACCGCCATCGGCCAGCATCCCCATCCTATCGTATTGACCTTCGACGATGGCTGTGACAATTTCTACACGGAGGCATTCCCCCGGCTGTCGCGATACGGCTACACGGCGACGGTTTTTGTCGTGACCGACTGGATTGGGAAAAAGGGATACCTGAATTGGCCGCAATTGAACGAACTCCACTCGGCAGGGATCACTATCGGAAGTCATTCTTGTTCTCATCCCCACCTTCCTGACCTGGACCCGGTTCAGATGAAAATAGAGATCGCTCGTTCCAAAGAAACCCTGGAACAAAAATTGGGGATGGCGGTGGCTCTTTTCTGTTATCCATTCGGAGGATTCAGCGCTCAAGCGGTTGAATTCGTCCGCGCCGCCGGCTACAAAACCGCTTTTACCACCAACCGCAGTCTTGGAAGAGATGATCAAGACCTTTTCTCTCTCCGGAGAATCCGTATGAGCAATACAGTTCATCCGATCCGCCTCTGGGCAAAGTGTTCCGGTTATTACGACCTCTTTCGTAAACCCCGCCCTTCCCATTGACCCGATGAAGAAGAACTGTTACAATGGTTTCTTTAATGACGGTTGTCATTCAATAGGGGGGAGAACCTATTCACGGGTTAACGATCATCACCAGTAAAGGTTATGAAACCAAGAAATTTCTTGTGGGTTCTCTTTTTTGCCGGCGGCGCTGTTTCCGCATGGGCAGTCACTTCCCCCCTGGTTCCGCTCAATGACTGGACATACTCTGCCGTTGAGAAATTAGCCGTTTGCGGTTTTGCCAACTCCTCCCCTCTTTCTTCAAAACCCCTGACCCGGATTCAAATGGCTAAAATCGTCGCCGAGGCCATTGACCATATTCAGAATGATGACCTTATTTTCTCTCCGATGGAAGATATTAAAGGATTAGAGCTCTTGATGGACGGCCTGATGCAGGAATACCAAAAAGAACTCGCGGATCTTGGTGTTTCGGTAGCGGAAATCCCGGGAACGAAACACTCCCAAAAGAAACATCTTAGAATTCAATTCCCGGAGCGCGTCTATCTGCAAAAATTAGCCGCGGGATTAGAAAAAGGCCGCACGCTGCTTCTTGAAAATCAAGGAGGATGGAGGATTCATCAAGGATTTAATTTTCGCGCCGATGCTTCTGTCTATGGCCAATGGGATGATTGGTTGACGGTGGTTCTAAGCCCGACGTTACGGATGACACAATCAGACACTCGCCTGCTCATGGAACAATTCTACGCGGAGACCGAGTGGAAAAATCTCCGAGTCACTCTGGGCCGTCAATCGTTCTGGTGGGGGCCGGGACACCATGGAGCGCTTGTTTTATCCAATAACGCTTTCTCTCTGGACGCAGTCCGGCTCTCTTCTTCCGAATCTTACCAGCTCCCCGGATTTCTTAAACGGTTTGGAAATTGGCGGACTGATTTTTTCCTGGCGAACCTCGGCGCCGAGCAGGATATCAAACGCCCTAAATTTTCCGGCCTCAGGCAGGAATGGATCCCGGCCGACTGGCTCAGCATTGGAGGATCTCATACGATCATCTTCGGAGGTAAAGGGGCCCGTGGATTTACCGGTCTTGATCTATTCGACTCTTATTTCAAAAGCGAATCAGGAGATCCGGGAGAAACGGAAAACCATCTGGCCGGATGGGATTGGAAACTGACTATCCCGCAGATAGACCGATGGATTCCGCTCTCGCGCGGAGCGCAGGTGTACGGAGAATATTCTTTTGAGGACGCCGGCGTTGATCTTAACCTCATCACTTTGAAAGCCTCCGCGAGCACCCTCCACGGCGTTTATCTTCCGGAGTTGTTTAAAATCCGAGACCTCGATTTTAGGGCGGAGTTCGCCCAGATCGACGCCGCGGCCTATGAACACTTCTTCTACCGCACAGGATACCGGCATAAAGGAGAATTCCTCGGCTATCCTACCGGCCCCGACTCTCGTGATTTTTATCTCCAAGTGAAGAAGAAATTGAACGACGTCATGCAGGAATCGGAGGATGTCGAGGTCGGGATTGACTGGGATTTACAGCAAAGCGGCATCGCCAGGCAGCCGGCAATACAAACACTCAGTGAACTTTCTTTTTTCTTCTCACGCCCAGGCCCGTGGGGTCTGTTGTTAAAAACCGCGTTCACCGTCCTGCAGTGGAAAAACTTCGATCACAAAAACAGTCCCGTGGACACCGATCTTTTACTGAGCATGGAAGCGACCAAGAAATGGTAGGGGCGTGATTAATCACGCCCCTACTACTGTTTAGCAATCGCCCTTTTTACCTCCGCGATCGCCTGAGTCACATGGATGTCCCGAGGACAAGCCTCTACACAATTGAAAATCGTGCGGCACCGCCAAACGCCGTCGCGGTCGTTCAAGATCGCTAGTCGTTCTTTGCTCCCTTTATCCCTGCTGTCAAAGATAAACCGATGCGCCCCAACAATGGCGGCGGGGCCGACATAATCAGGATTAGACCAGAAACTGGGACAGCTGGTCGTGCAAGCGGCGCAGAGGATACATTTGCTCGTCTCATCAAACCGCGCTCGATCCTGTGGAGATTGAAGACGTTCTTTTCCTGGGGGAAGATCATCGTTGATGAGGTAAGGTTTGATCGCTTTGTATTTCGCGAAGAAGGGCTCCATATCCACAATCATATCCTTAATCACCCGAAACCCCTTCATCGGTTCCACGGTGATGACCGGGGCAGCATCTTTAATCAACACTTTGCAAGCCAGCTGGTTCCTACCGTTGATCCGCATCGCGTCCGAACCGCAGACGCCGTGGGCGCAGGAGCGGCGCAGGGTCAATGTCCCATCGTGCTTCCATTTAATGTGATGAAGCCCATCGAGCACCCGGTCGGTCGGCTCGGCCTCAACCTGGAATTCCTGCCAGTAGGATTTCTGGTCTTTCTCTGGATTGAACCGCTCGATCTTAAAAACTACTTTCTCCGCCAGAGGCGGGCATTTTCCATTTTCCATTTTTCGTCTTTAGTACTTCCTCTCCTGCGGTTGAAACCGCGTAATTTTGACCGGCTTATATTTTAACTCTACCCCTTTTTCAGTCTGATACGCAAGGGTATGCTTGAGCCAGTTGACGTCATCACGCTTGGGAAAGTCCTCACGGTAGTGAGCGCCGCGGCTCTCCTGGCGCGCCAAAGCCCCGGCCACAGTCGCTTCCGCGAGATTTAAAAGATTCCCGAGTTCGAACGCTTCCAGTAAATCGGTATTGAACTGCCGGCCCAGATCCTGAATTCTGGCGTGGTTGTATCTTTCCTTGAGTCCGCCTATTTTTTCTAACATCGTCTCTAAATCAGCCGCGATGCGAAACACCGAACACCGATCCATCATCTCCCTCTGTAATTCTTCGCGAATGGCCGCCACTGACTCATTCCCTTCCCCAGAGAGAAATCGCGCGGCCTGCCGCTGTCCCCATTCATCCGGACGATTGGGCAACGGCGTGAAATCGGCTTTCTTAACGAACTCAGCCATCTGTTTTCCGCCGCGGCGCCCAAAAACAACGATATCCACCAGGGAATTCGTCCCCAGTCGGTTAGCCCCATGAACTGAAACACAAGCGCACTCGCCGGCGGCATACAACCCAAGCATAGGCGTATTCTTTTCGTCAATCACAACCTGGGCGTCCACGTTGGTCGGAATTCCTCCCATGGCGTAATGCGCCGTTGGCTGAATGGGAACCAAATCTTTGACCGGATCAAGCCCCATATAGGTCCGGACAAATTCGGTGATATCCGGCAATTTCTTCTCGATGACCTCCCGTCCCAGGTGACGCAGGTCCAGATGAACGTAATCCTTGCCGTCAATCCCGCGTCCGTCTTTAATCTCAAAGTAGATCGCCCGGGAAACCATATCCCGAGGCGCCAAATCCATCAGCTTAGGGCTGTACCTGAGCATGAACCGTTCCCCATTTCGGTTGATTAATCTCCCCCCTTCGCCGCGGGCCGCTTCACTGATCAAGATTCCCATTTTGTAAATGCCGGTGGGATGAAATTGGAAAAATTCCATATCTTGCAGCGGAACTCCCCGACGGTAGGCAATGGCTGTTCCATCGCCTGTCAGAGTGTGAGCATTGCTTGAAATTTTGAACATCCGGCCGAAGCCGCCGGTGGCAAATAAAACCGCCTTAGCGTGATAAACGTGAAATTCCCCCGTGGTGATGCAGATAGCGACAACGCCGCAGCAGACCCCCTGGTTGATCAACAAATCCACCGCGTGGTATTCATCAAAAAAGGTCACCCCGTTTTTGATGCACTGCTGGTAGAGCGTCTGCAGAATCATGTGACCGGTTCGGTCGGCGGCAAAACAGGCGCGGCGGACTGTTCTCTCTCCAAAATTCCGAGTGTGCCCGCCAAATGGACGCTGATCAATTTTTCCCTCTTGGGTTCGGTTAAACGGCAATCCCATATGTTCCAGTTCAATAACCGCGTTGATCGCCTCCCGGCAAAGGATTTCAATGGCGTCTTGGTCTCCTAAATAATCGCTCCCCTTGATCGTGTCAAACATATGCCATTCCCAATTATCCTCCTCGACGTTCGCCAGCGCGGCGCCGATCCCTCCTTGAGCCGTTCCTGTGTGAGAGCGGGTCGGATAAAGTTTGCTGATGACCGCTGTTTGAGTCTTAGCGGTAGAAAGATGTAACGCCGCCATCAGGCCGGCCCCGCCGGCTCCGACGACAACTGCGTCATATTGATGATGGCGAACTGGAATCATTAACCCTTCATTTTGGTTGAAACGCCACAATCACCCACGTCCCCAGAATAGCGAAAACAATGGCTATTGTGTAAAGTAACCGAACAAATCTCACGCGCCATTTGCCCGACCGTGTGTAGTCGTCAATTAAATACCGAAGTCCATTACATCCGTGTAACAACGCCAGCAACAACATCGCGAGGTCGTATCCCCGCCAGAATAATTTTGTATACCGCCCAGCCACGAATTGATAATCAATGTGATCCACCGTGTGAATCATATGCATAATGATCAGATGCCCCAGCGCCAAGAAGATCAGCGCCAGCCCCGAAATCCGCATGAAGAGCCAAGCGTAGAGTTCAATTCCGCTGTTCGGCCTTGGATGTCCGGCAACGGTTGAGTTCATTTCGTGGAACTCTCCTGTACGCTGTACCCTGTACCCTGTACCCTAAATAAAGGTTTCACCATATAATACGACCCCACTACCCATCCAATCACGAAAAGGACCATCACTCCATAAAATAATTGCTGATGATACCGCGGCCCCTGGCTCCAGAAATCAATGATAATAATCCTGACGCCGTTCAAAGCGTGATAAAGCACCATCGCAAAAAGGAGAACTTCCATGGGACGAAACAGCGGGTGCTTATAGATCGCGATCACCTGATCGTACGCCGCGGGGCCTAAGATAATCAGCGCGGTGTCCAGGATGTGGATCCATAAAAAAAGAAGGACCCCCACCCCTGTAATCCGATGGAAGATCCACGACCACTGTCCGACGCCGCCTTTATACAACTAAAACCTCCCTGATTCCTATTATTATTTCGTTATTGTAGTATAATGCTCGTCTAGAATGCAACTTCCTTTCTGCGATATTATCCTGCTGAGCTGGAATAATCCCTATCTGCTCAAGAATTGCGTCGAGAGCGTTCTCAAGAATACCCGCTCTCCCGCCCGATTGATCATCGTTGATAACGGCAGCGACGCGCAAACCGTTCGTTACCTGCGATCTCTCAAAGGGACCGCTTCTCTCCCTGTTGAGATCCTCTACAACTCAATCAACGAAGGTTTCGCCAAGGGAAACAACCGGGGGATCCGCCATTCCACCGCCCCCTACGTTTGTCTGTTGAATAACGATACGGTCGTGGCTCCCGGCTGGCTTGGGACCTTGGTTGAAGCCGCGCAAACCGATCCGATCATTGGGATCGTCAATCCCGCCAGCAATTCTTTCGGCGGAGGGCCTGCCCAAGGCAACCTTGCCAGTGTTGAGGCCTACGCGAAAAGCCGGGTAGAACCCGCCCGCCTGATCGAAATGGGGAACGCCATTGGGTTTTGTTTCCTGATCAAGCGAGCGGTCATTGACGCTATCGGGCTTTTGGATGAACAGTACGAAAAAGCTTACTATGAAGACGCCGATTACTCCCTGCAAGCCAAGAAGGCCGGTTTTATTTGCGTGATGGCGACCGGCGCTTACGTCTATCATCTGGAGAAATCCTCCAGCGGCGGGAAAACCAATAGTTCGACTTTGCTCACTACAAGAAATGTTGATTTTATTCAGAAAAACCGTCGGCGCTTCCTCGAAAAATGGGGCGAGGCCCAGCGGGCTCTCTCTCCTCTTTACCTGGAAAAATCCTGGGTGTGCTCTGACCAGCTTCATGAAACACTGCTTGCCTGGATACAATGGACCCGCGCCGGCCACGCCTTTGTTGATCTACTTTGCTACAACCCCCGCAACTATACCCTGAGCGATCTCTTTCAAAGAGCATCCCTGATGGAACACGCCGATATCCATCTGCGCTCTTACTATGGAAACCGGTCCCTTTTCCCGTGGAAAGTACTCCAGCGCGCCCTTCTGAAAAGAAAAAAGCCGTACACCTTGTACGGCTCTCCGCAGCGAGAATCTCTGCGGCTGTTAAACCAAACCCAATGGCTGCATCGAATGCGCCCGCTTGCTTTGTTCTGAAGTCGCAGAATCAGTCTTTTCTAAGCATGAATATCGCGTATCCGGGTTCTTTGACGACTAAAGAGTGCTTTTTCGATAAATAATCCCATAACTCTCGATTATTTTCTACCATCTCTAGAGACACTGTCACAAAGTACGTCGCTTTCTTTTTAATACTCTCCTCAATTCCTCCGATACTGATATTCTTAGTGACAAACCCTTTTCTCCTCGCGTAATAAAGTAAACTGGTTGGAGAAAGTTCCCTCGAGTGGGCAATAATTACCGCGTCCTTCTCAATCAATGTATTTATCTTGAGTCCCGCTTCGAGCAGGGCTTTTTGTTCTCTAGTCGCGAAGTAACTCATTCCTGTTTCGCGCAAGGTACAAATTAAAGCAATGAGGATTAGGAAAACAACGCCTGTTTTTTGGTAAAAAAACTTCTTGCTTCTGAAAAATCCTCCCTGGATCATCTGGTTAATTCCTATACCAACAAAAACAGAGCAGGGAAGCAAGGCAGGTAAAGAATAATAGCCGTGAGAAGCAACTGCACAAGAAGACATGAGAAAGTAGATACCCACCGTTAGCAGCCACAGATGGAATAACCCTTTTACTCTTGAATGAGTTTTAACAAAAATACCGCTCAGAAGCGGCAAAAACATAATTGGCGTAATCATGTCCTGAGTAAAGACAGCGTATAATCTTTTCACGGACAGGCCTATTGGCATTGCTGAGGCAGTACCTATTGACCACAAACTATCTCCTAACATGCCTGAGATCGCGTACACCGTTGGCAAACCCGTGGCGATCAATTGATTTTGACAAATCACATAAAACATAAACGAAGTGATGCAGAAACTGATTAAAAACCAGAAACTAATCTGTCTTGGAAACAAAAATCCATTCTTTAAATAGAAAAGATAGGCGATTGGGAGGAAAAGATACATGCTGTATGGTTTCAACAATACTACAGTGGTTAAGCAAAAACACGATATTAAATAAGCTGTCTTGTTTCCCAAAAAAATCCACCGATAAAGAAAGAAAATGGATGCCAAAGAAAAGAACGAAATGACGCTTTCCACTAATAGAGATTTCGCCAGGATAATTTCTAACGGAGACAGGCTATAAGCAGCGGCGGCGGCAACAGCGGTTGTGCGTCCGTAAACAAGTTTCACAAATTGATACAGCATCAAAAACGTTGCCAATGAAAATAATAACGTGATAAGCCGGTAAATCCATTCGTGCACTCCCCCTAAAATTCGGTAAAAAACCGAAACGGCATAAGGAATGATGGGTAGTTCAAGAAATTGGTAGATCGGGGTTGTTCCATTGATATCCAATTCCGCCAATAAAAAAGGATTGTGATGAAGATAGTAATTCCTGGCGATTTGCGCGTTGTTAGCTTGTCTTGTTGGAGCGGCATCCAAGATAGGATTACCAATCCCTATAAACCGCAGGGATAAAAAAGTAAAGAGGACAGCCATAAAAATTATCTTATCTTTTTTCAATTTACTTGTCTCGAAAAAGATAGATTCTTTGTCATTCGAAGGAACATGAGCCGTCCGACTAATTTCAAAAATAACGGTAATTCTCTGCGGACTGAAAGTTTTGATTTCCCGCGGTCGGCGGAACGTTCCACAAATTGGATGGCAATTTCACCGAGACGAAACCCATGACGCGCGGCCCAGAAGGAAAATTGGATTTGGAAACTGGGATGTCCTTTTTGATCCAATTGAGGACAAAGCTCATCGTGCAATGATTTTCGAAAAGCGCGAAATGTATGAGTCGAATCCGTCAGCGGGATCCCCAGAAAAACCCGCGAGATCCAGTTCATTCCTTTGCTTCCCCAATCTCTGGACAACGACTTTCCAATTTGTTGAGCATGGGGCAAATAACGGGACCCGACTACTAAATCATATCCGTCGTCCAGCAATTGCTTCATCTTAAGTAAATCGGACGGGGACTGGGACAAGTCAACATCCATGCAAAGAACATAGACTCCTTTTGCGGCGTGATACCCCGCGTGGTGGGCAGCCCCAATGCCTTCTTTTTTCCCATGCTGAACCAACCGTATCTGTGAAGTCGTTTGAGCAAGCCGTTCTACTTCTTCGGCAGTGCCGTCCGGACTATTGTCATCGACAAATAAAATCTCGCATTGTCCGCCGGCCGGCCCGAATTCCGTCAGGATTCTCTCAACAGAAGAAGCGATGTTTTGTTTTTCATTGTAGACAGGAATCACTACAGACAAAAGAGGCGTTGTCATAAAACGGTCCTATTCAAATACCAATCCAGCGTCTTGGAAAGACCTTCTTCAAGACCTATCTTCGCTTTAAATCCCGTGAGCCGCTGTAGTTTTGAGACATCAGGGCACCGCCTTAGCACCGAACCACTCCGGCCCCCGCATTCAAGGATATCAGTTTCTTTTCCTAAGCGTCTCATCATCAACTTTGCCAGAGATTCAATGTTGATTTCTTCGTCCGAATTGCCGATATGAATAATTTCGTTGTTACAAAAAGACCCCGTCGCAACGCGGTAAGTCGCCTCGACAGCATCGTCAACGTAGCAAAACGCCCTTGTTTCATTCCCGCCATAGATCCGAAAAGGGTTCCCGTTTTTTTCGATTCTCGCGATAAATTCCGGAATCACGTGCTTATCTCCCATGCGCGGCCCGTAAATATTATGATATCTAACCACGGAGGTTGAAACATTTGATTCTTTCCCGAACTGCAAACAAAGAAATTCTCCCATGAATTTACTAGTCCCGTATGAAAACCGGATTTTGGTAGGTTGAGTGAAAACAACCGGAATTTCTTCACTTGTTGGGATCTTCAAGAGCCCCAATTCTCCGGTATCGGCGTATACTTCAGAGGTAGAGGCGTAAACCAATCTGCCTACTGTCTTTGATTGCAGCCACTTCAACAAATTCAACGTTGATAAAAGATTGGTTCTGGCAACTTCAAAAGGTATTTCGTAAAAAAGGCGGGTGCCGTTAATCGCCGCCAAATGATAAACGATTGAGAACTCACTTCCGGCGTTACTATCGCGAAGCGGTTCGGTCAAATCGGTTAAAATAAATCGCACGTTGGGGCGAGCGATAAATTCTTGAAAACTGTGATCTATTTTGCCTCCGTTTTTAAAACAATTATCCAGCAGGACCACGGAATCACCGAGCTGCCAATGGTATCTCGCTAAGTGATAGCCGATAAACCCAGCCCCTCCTGTGATCAAAACAGGCGGCTTCATCTTTTCTTGGCTAACACGAAGGAATGAATCACTTCCGCCATATATTGGATATGGTGTTCTCCTAAGCCGGGGTGGATACCGACAAAAACTAACCGATCCCTTAGGAAGCGCGAATGGGGCAGCGAGCCGACAACCCTCCCTGGAGATTTACGGAGCCCAGGTTGATCAGGCAGGCAGCCGGCAAGGAGAGGCCGTGTCTCAATTCCATGGGCTTCAAGATATTCGACAAACTCTCTGCGTGAGAATGGGAATCGTTCCGTCAACACGATTGGAAAAGTATAGTAGGTATGAAGATATCCAGGTTCCTCATTCGGCAATTCAAAGAATCCTTCCGTTAAATCTCCTAAAAGTCCTTTTAATAATTCGGCGTTGCGCCGGCGCTGTTCATTCATCTCATCCAGTTTGAGCAATTGCTCAAGACCAAAAGCCGCTGAGATATCGGTCATCCGAAAATTATATCCAAGCCGTTCAAAGATATAACGACGATCGTAATCCGTTAAAACTTCATCCGAATAAAACCGCTCTTTTGAGACTGTTTTCTGATCGCATCTGCCAAATTCCCGCAGAGAACGACATACCGATTCCAATTTCTCGTTATTAGTAACGACCATTCCTCCTTCGCCCGTGGTCATATTGTGCGCGACAAAGAAACTGGAGGTGGCAATTTCTCCAAAACTTCCAACTTTCTTTTGGGCAATGGACGAACCGTGGGCTTCACAACAATCTTCAAAAACAATGAGATAATGCCGCGAAGCCAATGCCATTAACTGAGGCATCGGCGCCGAGTAGCCGAGGGTATGCACCGGCATCAATACTCGCGTTTTCTTAGAAATCGCGGATGGAATCTGTTCAGGGTCTATATTCAGAGTGCGCCGGTTCACGTCCACATAAACTGGAACCAATCCCGCTTGGATAATCGGCATTGCTACTGTGGCGAACGTCGCGGCCGGTATGATTACTTCATCTCCATCCCGAAGTTGGTAAATTTCTTTCAAAGCGAGAAGAGCCAGCAAATTAGCGGAAGAACCTGAATTAACACCTACCCCCGCTTTGCAGCCGATGTATTGGGCAAACGCTTTTTCGAAAGCAATCACATTGGGTCCTTGCGAAATCCATCCGCCTAATAAAGTTCGGATCACGCGGATCGCTTCCCTGGAATTAAACGTTGGCATACTCAAACTGATACGATCCACCTTCTTAACCGCTTCTTTTCTTGATAACTCCTCATAATAAACCCCCACTAACCTTTCGATTTCATTCAGCGTTTTATCCATGGTAGTCCTTTCTAATCATTTAGACTTGAGACAGCGCCGCTGTTGATGGCGCGGCGAAGTCCTTCTCTCAGCAGCGTCACCGGTTTCCACCCTAATGCCGTTTGAATCCGTCCTAAATCAGCTTGATGGTCATGATCCGCCTTGTTCTGACTTCTGCCTGATAAAAATTCGATCGGTTTTTGAGTTCCCATTAATTCCGCCAACAAGAAAACAATCTCCTTGATGCTGGTAGCGGTTCCCGATCCAACGTTGAATGCCTCATGCGCTTGTTTTTGTCCCTGAGAAGAGAGTCCCGATAGAAAAGCGGCGGCGACATCTTCTACGTAAATGAAATCTCTTTTAACATCGGAAGCGCCAAACCGCGCCGTTGGCTCTCCAGATCTGAGTCTTTGGATTGCCTGGGGAATGAATTGGGTGTGACGAGAACGCGGTCCATAAGTCGTAAAGATTCGAAACGCTAAGGAACGGAAACATCCAGATACAGCTCTCGCTTTCACCAACGCTTCAGCAGCTATCTTCGTCGCCCCCAGATTTTCAGCAGGCACACCCACTTCTTCTTCGCGGAATGGGATTTTAAAGTTTCCGGAATAGACATAAACACTGCTGGCCAGCATGAATAACTCTGTCTTAGCGGAAACCGCGTAATCAAGGACATTTGAGGTCAGCGTCACGTTGGCCCTTATCTGATGACTTGACTCTTCGGGTTTTAAAAACGCCCTCGGATCTCCGGCCAGATGAATGATAACATCCGCTTTGCTTGGAAGATGCCTCTGAAATTCGGCCGGTTCGAGTAAATCGCAAGAAACGTATTCATAGTTAGCGAAATCCGTTGATTCTAGAGGATATCTTGCCTGTCGGCCTACTCCAACGATGGAGCTGTTTGGCAGCGCTTTTGTCAGCACTGGGACCAGCCACGAGCCAATAAATCCTGATGCGCCCGTTACCAGAATTGTCAAGGGATACATCGCGCAAGAGTATTTACTGAAGTTATCCTCCAGCAATCAATGATTCGTTGATCCCCGAATTTGATATCACGGTAAACAGAATGGGGACACCCGATAAAAATAATCGGACATGATTTCAATATCGTTTCCACGGGATGAAAACTCTGGTCTTGGACGTAAGGATCCGAACACATTACGATTGCCCCCTCGTATTGAAGCAGTTTCTTCAATTTATAGGAAAGCGATTCCCGGTTATCATCGCTGTCAGCCTTAAACGCCATCCCTAAGATGCCGACACGAATCCCGGCAAGGGACTGTTCCTGTTTGATTCGTTCCACTAGAAAATCGGGCAAAGTTTCGTTGATCAGCATCGCGGAATGTCCCAATGGGAAATTTTGCCGGCAATAAGCCGCTAATTGCATCGTGTCCTTAAACAAGCACGGCCCTGCGGTGAAACCAGCCGTTGGAAAATCAGCGGCGCGTTCATAACTGAGCATCATCGCTTTCCGAATTCGATGAAAATCGAGTCCTTTCTCAACCGCTGAGATATAGAACTGATTGGCAACGGCAAACTTAATGTACCTCCAGGCGTTGCTGAATAACTTAGCCAATTCAGCCTCTTTCATCCCCAGCTCAATGATTTCAGAGGTAATGGTAGAGAAAATCCTCTTGGCGACTGCCAGGGCCACTTCATCACTCCCTGAAACAATCTGAGGCAATTCCTGTAATTCTTTAAGCGCCTTCCCCTGTGCGATTCGTTCAGGGCAGAAAGCGATCCCTATTTTCAATCCAGCTGTATTCAATAAGCTATGGATCTTTTCCGACGTACCCGGAAACAACGTGCTTCGCAATAACAAAACCTGTCCATTATGTAGATACGGTTTAATCTGATCCATTGCTGCATAAACGGGTGTTAGGTTCGGGTTTAGATGTTCATCCACCGGTGTGCTAACAGTCAGAATAACAACATCCGCATCCGCGACTTTCTCACACTGAGTCGTAAAAACCAGCGAAGAGTCTTTTAATTCACGAAGCGCTTCGACCCCTCCATCCTCCAGAAACGGGAATTCCCCCCGTTTCAATCCTTCGATTTTCCCCTGATCACTGTCAATGATCATGACACTAAACCCTTTTTTCGCTAAGAGAAGTGATAAAGGCAAGCCAACATGACCCCCTCCCCCCACTACAGCAATCCGTAGGGATTCATTTCCCATTACTTAAGTCCTCCTAACGGGGAAGTTTATACCACATTTTTGCAAAAATTGTCAAACCGCTTGACACTGCAACGTATTACGGGATACAATCTTAAAAAATGGAAACAACGGAACACCTGCAAAAAGCGAAACAGGCCTTCGACAAAGGGAATTTTGATTATTGCGTTGAAGTTTTAGTGAACCTTTTGTCAAGTGTTCCCTCTTCCGCCGAGGCGCGGCATCTGCTCCATCTGGCGAAACAGCAACGGGCTAAAAATCTTTCCGCGATCCAAAAGACAATTCAAACCCTGCTGACGCTGCCTCGGTTGATTACCGCTAAAATAATTGAATCTAAAAACAAAGACAATCGCTGGGCAATGATCGAGGCCTATGAGAATGTCCTTTCCGTTGATCCTTTCAACAGCGCCGCGATGGCGGCCATTGCCAATCTCTTCCTCGCAGAGAAACAACCGCAGGCGGCTGTGCAAACCTTGCAAGAAATCCTATCAGAATCTCCCAACCATATCCAAGCTTTAAAACAACTGGCCCAGCTTCATCTTCAACTAGATCAACCCAAACAAGCCAGGGAATGTTTCCAGCGAATCCTTAAAATAGACCCCAAGAACGGCGAGGTGGAAAGGAATTTAAAGAACATTGACGCCATGGATGCCATCAAGGGAATGAAAGAAGAAACCAAAAGCTAATACGGATCAACGTCAATTTTAATGCTCACTCCTCGTCTCTGCTTGTACTCCTTTAAAACCTTTTGAACCCTCTCAGAAATCTGGTTGATCACCTCACCCCGCAGCAGCAGATGCCAGTAATATTGGTTGTGCATCCTCGAGACCGGACAAGGAGATAATCCCAGTAGGTCAAATCTCCCTTGCGAGCTCTCCTTGAATAAAGCCATCATCTCTTTGGCCGTCTCCACGACGCGCGTTTCATTCTTTCCTTTAAAAAGGACCTCCACCAGTTGAACCACCGGCGGGAAACGGGTCTCCTGCCGGTGGCGAAATTCTTCCGCGTAAAACCCTTCGTAATCCTGAGATTGGGCTCTTTTAATGGCGTAATGATCGGGTGAAAAGGTTTGAATGATGACTTTTCCCGCCTTTTTTCCTCTTCCGGATCTCCCCGCGACCTGGGTTAATAAACTGAACGTTCTTTCGGCCGAACGGAAATCAGTTAAATGAAGCGTCACATCCGCCAGAACCACCCCTACCATGGTGACTCCTGGAAAATCAAACCCTTTAGCGACCATCTGGGTTCCCACCAAAAAATCCAGCTCTCCCTTTTTGAATCGCTGAAAAACTGATTCATAAATGTTTCTTCCCCGAGTTGAATCGCTGTCAAGACGAGCTACCCGGACTGTTGGGAACAGGCGCACCAGCTCGCTTTCAACCTTCTCCGTGCCGATCCCTAAATATCGAAGCGCCGGCTGCCGGCACCGATCGCATTGCGCCGGCGGAGGAATTTGGTAGCCGCAGTAATGACATATCAGCTTTTGCTGGCGGGTGTGAAAAGCAAGCCCGACACTGCAGCGCTGGCACCCAACGACCTCCCCGCAAGCCTGACACTGGACAAAGGGAGAAAATCCGCGCCGGTTAATGAACAGAATTCCCTGTTCCCCGCGGGATAACACCCCTTCGATGGCCGCCTTGAGAGTTTTTGAGAAAACAGAGAATTGCTTGCTGCGGCGGACTTCCTCTCTCATGTCCACTAGCAGGACCCCGGGGAGAGCTTTTTTCTCTACCCTTTGAGGAAGAGAAAGAAGCCGATATTTCCCTTCCTTGGCTTTCGCGTAAGATTCCAGGGAAGGGGTCGCGCTTCCTAAGATAACCACCGCTTGATTGAGCCGCGCTCTTTCAATAGCGGCGTCGCGGGCGTGATATCGCGGCGTCTCTCCTTGTTTGTAAGTGGATTCGTGTTCTTCGTCAACGATGATGATCCCTAAATTTTTCGCGGGGGCGAAAATAGCCGACCTTGCTCCGATGACGACGGAAGCGCTCCCGTCATAAATCCTTCTCCATTCCTCGTTTCTTCGCGCGTCAGAAAGGCGGCTGTGAGAAACCGCTATTTTTTCCTGAAACTTGGCGCGAAACAACCCGATCAACTGCGGGGTTAGGACAATCTCCGGAACAAGAAAAATCGCCGATTTCCCCATCGCCAAAACGCGTTCAATCGAGCGAAGGTAAATCTCCGTTTTCCCGCTTGCTGTCACCCCGTGGAGCAGGAAGACTTCCGTCTTCGACTGTTCCAATGCCGATGTAATTCTCTCAAGGCTCGCCTTCTGGTCAAGGGTCAGATCGAAGGAAATACTGGGGTCAAGTCTTGACATTTGACAAATCGAAAGAGTCTGATTTTTTTTGTCAAATGTCAAGACTTGACCCCTTTGTCTTTGTCTCTGCGCCAAAATTTTTGAAGGAACCGCCGCCGCTAACGCTTCTCCCCAGGAACAGCAATAATACCGGGAGATCCACTCGGTCAGCCTCAAAAGGTCCTCCGGCAGACGCCAATCGGGATGAACAATCCGTTTAATCCTTTTAATTTCACCGGTAAAGGAAGGGGTCTCTTTTTGAACTCCAACCACCACTCCTTGACAAAACCGGTTATTAAAAGGGACCTCCACCCATTGGCCCACCTGTAATTCTGTCTGAAGAAATTCGGGGATTTGATAGTGGAAGGGGGTGATTAACGGCAGATCCAAAACAACTTGCGCGAACATCGTTATATTCCCAATTCATCCAGAGCCTTGCGGATCTTTTTCATGTCTTCCCAGACAAGCCGTTTTTCCTGTGGATTTCTCAAAAGGTAGGCGGGGTGAAACGTCGGCATCATTTGAATTCCCTGGAACTCAAACCATTTCCCCCGCAGTTGAGAAATAGGCGCCTCGGTGTTAAGCAGAGCCCACGCCGCGGTTTTGCCCAGAGCGCAGATAATCATGGGTTTGATCTGTTCAATTTGAGAGACTAGATAGGAACGGCAGGCGGCGATTTCCATCGGGAAAGGGACCCTGTTTTCTGGGGGCCGGCACTTGACGATGTTCGCGATATAGACTTCTTCCCGGCGGAATTTAAGCGATTCGATAATTTTAGTCAAAAGCTGCCCCGCCATGCCGACAAAAGGACGCCCCTGCTTGTCTTCTTCACGCCCCGGCCCCTCTCCAATAAACATCAATGCCGCCTTTGGGTTCCCCTCTCCAAAAACGGCGTGGGTTCTCCCCCGGTGGAGATCGCAAAGGGTGCAGTGAAGAACCTTCTGGCGAAGTTCATCTAATGTAGGGGCGCGATGAATCGCGCCCCTACGCAACGGTAAGCTCTCGACAGAAGAGGCCTCAACTAATTTTACTTGTTGTTTTGCCGCTTGGATCAGTTTGCGCAACTCTTGTCGTCCTGGAGAAGCTCCTTTCATGATGAACTCATCGCCAGATGAATGGCCAATTCCGCGATTTCTCTTGCCGCGCTGGGACGCGCCAGCTCTTTTGCTTTCTCCCGCATCTTCTGAAGCTTCTCAGGATGCCGCATGAAATCTTGAACTGCCATTTGTACTTCTTGGGGATTTTTAGCTTCGACCCCGGCCCCGCACCGGATAATCACCTCACAATTTTTTCTCTCCTGCCCGGGAATGGGATCAATGACAATCAGCGGGAGATAACTTGCCAGCGCCTCGGAAACAGTCAACCCGCCCGATTTTGTGATAACGCAATCGCTGACCGCCATCAGCTCATCCACGTTGTCAATATAACCGAACGGCTTCAGCGTGGCCGCGGCGCTGAGGCTTCTCTGAGCCAGTTCCTGGTATAAAGTTTCATTTTTGCCGCATACGACCAGCAGCTGAATCGGCAGCGAAAAAAGCTGTTCGGCAATCTGGCTGATGGGCCCGACCCCAAATCCCCCGCCGATTAAAAGAACCGTGAAAACTCCTTCTTTAAGCCCCGTCCGTTCTCTTAATTTTCCGGGGTCCTTCTGCCGAGCGAATGATTCCCGTATAGGGATACCCAGCACTTTAATCTTTTCTTTCTTGATCCCTCGTTCTTCTAAATCCCGCCGCGTCGCCTCTACCCCCGCGATGTAGTAATTCACATTTGGCAGAATCCAAAAAGCATGCGCCCCCAGATCAGTCACGACCGTGATCAGTTGGGCATGGATTCTTTTTCTCCTCTTTAAATCATCAATGACTTCTGTGGCTAGAAAATGGGTTGAAATAATGACGTCATATTTTTCTCGTTCCAGATAATGGGTAAACGAGCCAGAATTGAGTCCATTCAATACCCTGCGCAAAACGCGCACCGGAAACCGCATCCAGGGGGCGTCAAACCAATAATATCCAAATCCCCACAGCCAGGAGGCACGGGTAATCATCCAGAGATAACTCTGCTCATAGCTCCGCTTAAAGAAAGGGTTGGTAAAATCAAGGATATTAGCCAGCTCAACCGAACATTCAGAATGAGCCAAGGTTTCAAAGGCCTTGTGGATGGATTCAGCCGCTTTCCGGTGTCCTGCCCCCGCCGACGCGTGAACGACCAGGATTCGTTTCTTCATTCTTGCCGAATCCACTTTAAAATCCACGGGGCCGCCGCGATCAAACTACCGGCAACGTGGTCCGGCTGGAACGGCCAATCGGCGGTTTCTTCTCTTTGGGTTCTCCCACTTAAAACCAGAACCGTCTGACAACCCAATTGACGCCCCGCATCGAGATCGCGTAAGGCGTCTCCCACAACGACACTTTTCCGCCATAAAATCTTTTTTCTTTCCGCCGCTCTTTCAAAGAGAGCGGTTCCGGGCTTTCGGCAGAGACACGTTCCTTCAGGGTGGTGGACACAATAATAAACCCCTTGGATCTTCCCCCCGTTCTTGTTGATTTCCTCCAACATCCTCTCGGTCACTTTTTCTAACTCCTTCTGGCTCACAAGCCCTCTTCCGACTCCTCCCTGATTAGAAACGATGAAAAGATCCAGTTTTCGCTCTGTGAAGAGCCGGATCGCCTCCAACGCCCCGGCGATAAAGCGAAACTGTTCCCATCGGGAAATATATTCCCCGTTCCCCAATTCTTCACTGATGACTCCATCCCGATCTAAGAAAATGACTGGGTCCATAGGTTCGACTCCG
>CAYJQR010000002.1:22651-58412 GCA_964372345.1 uncultured Planctomycetia bacterium
GCTCACTACAAGTTAGAACGCCCGCGTTAGCAATTGCTGATAGATTTGCAAAGTTTGCTCCGCTGTTTTATCCCAGCTCAGTTGGTCCGCTTTTTGTCCGCCAAGACGCTTGAATTGGCTCCGCAGGGAAAGATCCTCCATGAGTCGTTTCATCGAAACGCCGAGAGCGTCCCTGTCGTTGGGATTCACCAATAGAGCGGCCCCTCCAAAAATTTCGGAAACAGCGCTTCCTTCCGCGGCGATCACGGGAATGCCGCAAGCCATGGCTTCCAGAATCGGAAGTCCAAAACCTTCGTATAGAGTCGGATGAACCATGAATTCCGCCCCCCGCATCAGGGAGATCAGGGCAACGCGCGGAATATTCTCTAATACTTTAACAAACCCGTTGTTTTCGGTCTGCGCCGCCATGCCTGAACCGATGATGACCAGGGAAACCTCCGGATGATCCTTTCGGAACCGTTCAAAACCCTCCCATAGACAGCGCGTGTTCTTCCTTTTCTCATCCAATCTCCCCAAAACAGAAATGAGATACGGGTCCCGCAGGCCAAAATGTTTCTTCCACTTTTCAACGTCGTTCTGAGACGCATTGAGATATTCCGACCGGTCAATTCCCAGCAAAGTGACCGCTGTTTTCTTTTCAAAGAGAGGAAATCTCTCAACCAAATCCCGTCGGGTACATCCTGAAATAGTAATGATACGGTCCGCCCTGATCCCATCCATAAAAAGATGATACAGGTACTTCCATTTTCGACGCCGGGTCAGGAACATTTCGGGGAATATCAGCGGGAAAATATCACAAATAGTCACGACCGTGGGACACGGAGCCGTAAATGGAATCCCCTTATTCCACAGGGCATGGTATAAATCAATTTTATCCTTTCTGAGTTGAGAGGCGAGCAACCAGCGCCCCCAGTAGCGGCGGTGTTTTTCTCCAAAGACAACGACCTTAACCCCCTCTAGTTCTCGATGATACAGGAGCAACACCGGGCGATCCGAATAAAGAAAAATCTCCCCTGTTTTATTTTTTTTAAACTGATCTATAAGGCGGGTCAAGTAACAACCCATACCGCTGTAAGAATGGGCTAGAATTCTTCCGTCAAGTCCCAGACGCATTTTGCTTGAGCTCCCAATATTTAGTCCATTTCATAAAATGTCCCAGCGCCCAAAAAGAAGCGAAAACTAACCCCGGGAGTCCTTCACGGAACCCCTGTTTTTTAAAGTAGATTTTCCAAAAAAGCTTGAGCGGCCTCCAGGTCATCTGATAATCACATTCTTTGAGGGGAACAGATGGATTCCGTTCCATCATCATTCTGGCCTCTAAGGAAGTATAGCGATTTAGTTTTTCAAGGCAATCAGAAAACGCGTCAAAAGGATAATGATCAATGACAGCGTTCAAATTCCTGACGCGGCCGTTGACGCGGAGAGATTCATGAACCCTTCCTTCATAACGCGCGTTCTCTCTTTTAAACAATTTAACGGCTCTCTCGCTCCATCCTCCAAACCGCATCCGTTTCCCCAGAAAATGGTTTGCTCGAATCAAAGAAAAAGCGGCGACTCCTTCTTTCTTATTCAGCGCTTCTTCAATGACGCGCCTGGTCTGATCGGGGACTTTTTCATCGGCATCCAATTGAAGAACCCATTGCCGCGCCGCCGCTTGAGTCCCGACATTTCTCTGAGCCGCGAAATCTTCATTGAGGGGATGAACAATAATCTTATTCGTATACCGCTTACAGATTGTTATCGTTTCGTCGCTGCTCTGATCATCGACAACAATAATTTCTGGTATCCATCGGATGCTGTCTAAGCATCTCTCGATTCGCCTTGCTTCATTTTTCGTGATAATAACGGCCGAAAGATCCACCATTTAGTTAAATGCTTCCTTTATTCTTCCAAACGCGTATTCCGCTGAAAGTTCCTTCAAACAACGATGTTCGTAAGGACACGGCGGGAATTTGAAATTTTGATAACAGGGGCGGCACTCGACCGGATTCGTCAGGACCAAATGTCCGTCCCGCGGGAAAGGGCCATAGACAAGCTCATCCACCGGCCCGAAGAAAGAGACTGTTCTAGTTCCGCGGCTCACCGCGACATGCAGCGGCCCCCCATCGTTACAGACAACAAACCAGGCCTGTCCCACTATTGCCGCCAGTTGATTGAGGTGAATCTTCCCAGAAATGTTAATCACGCCAGAGTCATTGAGTTGATCAGCCATTGAAAGTACTGCCGGTGAATCCAACGGGTCGCCCAGCAGAAGAATTTTAACGCCGTAATACTCCCGAAGAAATTTGATCAATTTCACAAACGAAGTTACCGGCCACCTTTTATAGGCCGCGTTGCTTCCCCAGCTCATGCCGCCCCCCGGATGAATGGCAATGAAACGATCTTCACTTGAAATCCCTTGAGAACCTAGAAATTCCTCTGCCCATTGCGTCACAGCCCCACTAAGAGGATACTGCATGGGCGGAATGGCATTGCCGTCCACGGGCAGTTTCAATGCTTCCAGAAGACGGCAATAGAAAACCGGCATCGGCTGTCCGCGATATCCTTCTATGGGCACCTTCCGATTCAGAAATGTTCCTCTCCCCCGGTAATTGTAGCCGATTCGGACAGGAATCCCAAGAGCGGCGAGAAAGAACCCAAACTGACGGCTCAAAGAATAGTCTAAAACGGCTTCAAACCGCTGTTGTTGAATCTGCTTCAGTAACGACGTGAATTCTCTAAAGCACTTTTTTTTATTCTCCTTCCAGAGTTTTCTATACAGATCCTTTTCAAAAACAAACAGTTGGTCCACCAACGGATTGGTTTCTAAGACCGGCTTTGTCCTTTCGTTGCACAGGTAACCCACGGTGGATTCCGGAAGATGTTTCTTTATAAGACCCAGAACCGGCGTCGTGAACAGAACGTCTCCGATCCCGTATGGGTTGACGAAAAGTATCTTCGCCAGTGGCTTCGCCTCTAGGCGAGAAGGACGATTCAGGACAATCATACCGTTACGTTTGCTCGTTCTTGAATAAAGTCCCTACCAGACGATACTGGATATTGTGCGACCGGCACTCTTCTTCGATTTCTCTTATTTGATCGGGGGCGGCGGATGGGATAATGATAAAAACAGTATTTATTTTCTCTTTCTCTACAACCTCAGCCAATGTGTGTCTGTCTCCTAAAACAGGGACGCCATGAATAACCTTGCCGATTTTTTTGGGATCATCATCAATGAAAGCCACCGGCTCATATTCACGCTGGGCGCCGCTCTGTAGGATTCTCAGCAGCAGTTCCCCCGCGTCTCCGGCCCCCATAATGGCCACTCTCTTTTGCCTCGTTATTGAAGACGACAGGAACTCAAAAAAGAGCCGGGCGGCGATACGGGACCCCGACACCAGCATCGCCAACAACAGCCAGAAAATAGCAAGAATCGGCCGGGAATATCCCTCAAACTGAAAAGCCGTTTCTATCAGCGCCCCCATAACGAGAGTGCCGACCGTGACCGCTTTCAGAATGGCCAACACGTCGCTGATCCCCGCGTATTTCCAGACCCCGCGATAGAGCCCGAACAAAAAGAAATTGGCCAGCTGGCAGGCAATCACCACGGGAAGAAACTCAACAATAACCCGCTGCGTCTGTTGAGGGATGACACCATCAAACTTTAGATAGAAAGCGCCGTAATACGCCAGACAAACCAGCGTCAAGTCCATCAGCACTTCAGCAAATCTTCTCTTGTGCTGAAATAAAACGTCCAGGATAAAACCCTTCTTATGGTTGGCAAACTCTTTATTGCCGCTGGATGGATTTTCCACATGGATCTTAATTTCTCCCAAAAACATGCCAAAGAGAGTTAAGGTGACGGTCAATAGAACCGCTAAGACAAGGACGGTGCTTCCTCTGAGAGCGGTTGATAGCAGGATGACAGACCCTGAGACTAAGCTAATGCTATAAAGAATCCAAACAGCTTTCTTCTGTGAAACCCCGAATGTCACAAGACGGTGAGAGATATGATCTCTCCCCCCTTTAGAAATAGGCCGGGCATGAAAGAATCGCGTGAGCGTGACAAAAACCGTATCAAAGATGGGAACGCTCAGCAACAAAACAGGAATCAATAAGGTCATTGCCAATCCGGAAGGATTCCGATTGGCTCCCAACAAAGCCAGCGCTCCCAGAAGATGTCCCAGAAAAAGACTCCCGCAATCTCCCATGAAGATACTCGCCGGGTGCGTGTTATAAAGGAGAAAACCCATTGCCGCGCCCGCTAACGCCATGGCTGCCAATACGATTCCTGTCTGGCCTGAGGCAATCAAGTAAATTCCCAGCGTTAGTGAAGCGATACAGGCAATCCCAGCGGCCAACCCATCCATATTATCTAAAAGATTGAAGGCGTTCATCAGCCCCACATACCAGAGTACGGAAACCGGAACGCTGATTAAAGGATCCAGGTGAAAAAAAAGCCGTGAAAAGATCATGAAACAAGCGACCAGAATCTGGCCGATTAGTTTAGAAGCGGGTTTGATATGTAAAAAATCGTCCGCAACCCCAAGAAAAAAGAGAACAACGCTCGCGGGGAAAATCGCCGAGAGGAGTTTCTGATGGGTGTTCAACAACCAGGTACTGATCCAGAAGGAGATAAAAATCGCTACGCCGCCCAATAATGCCGTCGGTTTCTGGTGCCATCGATCCCGCACGGGATGCGCGACGGCGCCGTAACGAAACGCGAGACTCCTGACCAGCGGAGTGAGGAGCGCGGATAGACTAAACGCGAGAACAAACGACCAAAAATAGTTCATGGGTTAGGCTCTGTTTCTATGATTTCTTGCGAGAGGACAATAACTGAAGATACAATTCCTCCGCGCGACAGATTAATTGTTCTTTCGAGAAATGGTTTCTGACGAATTCCCTGCCATAAAGTCCCATTTCCCGCCTAAGATCCGGGTGATCCGCCAGAAGAAGCAGTGACTTTACAAACCCCTCTTCATCCTCTTTATCCAGCAGAAAACCAGACTTCCCATGCTCCACAATCTCCGGAATGGCCCCCACACGGCTGGCGACGACCGGCCTAGCGGAAGCTAACGCCTCAATCAGAACATTGGGGGTTCCTTCGTCACTGGAACACTGAACGACGATATCGGCATCTGAGTATATCACAGCAAGGTCGCTCCTCCAACCGAGAAATAAGATTTCCCTGCTTAACTCTTTTTCTCTGATAAGGTTAACGACTTTCTTCTCTTCCTCACCCCCTCCGACAATCACAAACCTGAAATTTCGGTTTCGTTGAAGGGTTTTTTCCGCGACCCTGACAAAAAACTGAGGGCGTTTGACCGAACTAAGCCTGCCGATCAACGCCACCAAAATCTCTTCTTCTTTCAGCCCTAATTCCTTCCTCAAATGCCCCCGATGCCGGCGATTCTCCAAATAGGGAATGAGATCTAATCCGGGATAGAAAATCCGGATTTTCCCCGCAGTCACAACACGGTGTTTTTCCGTCAACTCATGGGCAATTTCCCTCCCCATGACGACAATGCAATCGGTACGGCGCCCCAGGAAACGTTCTAACCAGATCAACATTCTGGTTTTACCCGACGAAAAATAGCCGTCAAAAACATGGCCATGATAGGTATGAATCACAATAGGCACTCCGCAGATCCAGGCCGCCAGTCTGGCCAAAGCGCCCGCTTTGGCCATATGGGTATGCACTATTTGAGGCCTTTCAGCAAGAATCAGCCAAAGGATCTTAAGAAACGCCATTAAATCTTTCCAGGGATGAATATTTCTGGTCAAACTGGGAATCGGCACACAGCGCGCCGTCCGCGGAAGGAGTGGGTATTGCTTTTCTCTCCCAGAGACACGCCCATAAGCCAGGATTGTCTGGAATTTGTCCTGGTTGAGAAAAGAGGAGAGAAAATAAATATGATGACTTGGCCCTCCGACGTTCAACCGTGTCGCGACCCGCAGGACCTTCACGCGAGAATCAGATATATCCTTTATAGGCATAGTAGAGCAGGGCCAGATATTCGTGCAAAATCGCTCTCATGTGCCTTACTTTCACAGAAGAGCGATTCCCAAAGAAAATACTGTTTTCCACCGGGGCCAAAGAAACTCTATATCCTGAAAATATCTTTTGAGAAACCTTGGACACCCTTAGCATGTGGTAGGGGGAACTAACGATAATCACAGAGCTAAAACCGTTTTTCTTCAACGCTTCTCGTAAATGGAGAAGATGATCATAGGTGCTTGTCAATCCTTTTTCAAGAAGAATTTTATCCTTGGGAATTCCCAAATCGACTGCCAGGGCTTTCATGATTTCAACTTCCTGGAATGAATAGCTATAACCCGATGAAAACAACAGTTTATTTCCATACCCTGAAAAATATAAGCCCACCCCCCTCTTAACCCTCTCTTGATACCCCTCTCCCGTTAAACCGGATTCACCCATTCCCGCGCCTAAGACAGCAATCAAATCCGATTTCGCCACGGAATCCACGCGCCGTAACGGTTCGGCAATCCACCAAACGAGAGGAGTATGAAAAATTAATAGATAACAGCCGACGACAATCGCTACCGTTTTAAGAACATTTCTTCTCGCGTTATTGTACAAAGAAATCAGATCCTCCCGCCAATGCGCTTCTCTCTGTGTTAGTTTTTTCCCTAACACCTCCTCAATATGACAGCTCATCCGCTCTATTTTAATCGCCCACGTATTCTTGGACGCGGCTTCCATTCTGAGTTTCTTTCCCTCTTCGTTTCCTTCTGTTTCAACTTGGAGCACCGCGCGCAACCTGTCGCTGAATTCTTCTAACGGGCCGGCTATTTCCACGACATTGCCGTGCTGCCGATTAAAACTAATCACCTCCGGAAGAGGCGTTGAAATCACAGGTTTTCCTATCGCGAGATATTCATTGAGTTTGGTCGGGTATACATTTTGGGTATAAGGAGTCATTTTATACGGGATCAGGCAAGCGGCGAAATGATGAACGTATTTTGGAAGTTCCTCTCTTGGTTTTTGTCCCAAGAAGAAAATGTTCTTTTCCTCCAGAAGCTCTTTGATATCCGTCTGGATAGGGCCAATAAAGACAAACGAACAGTCCGAATGCCGGCGGGCCACTTCCTTGACTAATGTCTGATCCACCCACCGGTGAATTCCTCCGATATAACCCACCAGCGGTTTTTTTAAGCCGACGATCTCGGCGGGCTTTTCCGTTTTTTCCGCGCGAGACCGGTTAAAATTATCAATATTAACGCCGAAAGGAAAAGAGTAAACATTCTTATTGTAGCGATAACACTTTTGGTAGAGTTGATCGGAAGTGACAAAAACCAAATCAGCCTTGTTCAACAATTCTCGTTCCGTCCGCACAATTCTTTTCGCGAATTTTGAACTCTTTGAAAAATCATCGATACAATAATAAACAATCAGCTTGGACGAGATTTTCTTCAGCGTTGATAACACCGTCCCCGTCGGCAAGAAAACCCACGCAATGGTTTCGGTAAAATTGATGGAAGCCATCCACCTCTTTAAGGCTCGCGCCATGATTCTTGAGTTGATCCAGCGAGCCCATCGAGAATAAGGAAATGGGAAAACAACCGGAGAATACACATAGAGATTTTTTGCCTCCTGCCTGATGCCGCCGATCCCCTTTTTCCAGTTTGAAAGACGTCTTATCACTCTGGGCATGTCTGCCAAAGTGGCCCTGCGGACCCCCGTGTTTTCTACAAAAAGCACGCGATTGCCGTTATTTGCCAGCGTCAGCATGATTTCCTGGTTCCCCTGCCAGATAAAGTCCCAGTCAATGGATGAAAAACAGATAATATCTTGGCCTTTCAGCATCTTGACGTCAGCACCCCTTGATAGACCTCCTCATACCGCTGGACACCCTCTTGTATATTATAAAACTCTTTCGCGACCCAACGGCAACGCTGGGTCAACTGCGGATCTCTGAGCAGCATGGCAATTTTATTGACAATCTCTTCATCGTCAGAATTCAGAATAACACCGACCCTGTATTTTGTGATTAAATCGTCCAGATCTCCAATATTCGGCGTGGCCACCACCGCGAGCCCCGCCCATAAATATTCCGGGAATTTGATGGGAGACGTCCCAATCCTCGCAAAACCGGGCTGATAAAATAACAACCCTACATCGGCCGCCGCTAAATGACGATGCACTTCCGAAAATGGAGCTGCGGCCAGTCTGATTTTTTCTCTCAAATAACTTCCTTCGACCGCGTTTCTAATCGAGTCGGCTTGGGGAGAGAGAATATCCAGAGTAGAATCAGGAAACTTACGCTGGAATGATTCAAAGAAAGAAAGCATCCTTGGGAAATCATACCAAGTTCCGAGGGAGCCGGTGTAAATAATCCTGACCTCTTTCCGTCCGCCATTGCCCCAATGGCTATTTCTTCCAATTTCATTTTCATCGAGTGGTTTACTGCATGGGATGACGGCGATCTGAATTTTTCTCTCTCCGACCCAATTAGATTGTTTCAAGAGCGGTACTGAATGACGGGTAAGAGTAACAACCGCGTCTGAATTTCGAAAGATTCGCTTTTCAAAAAACCGGCCGAGCCGCAACCAAAAACCATGAGAGCTAATAATCCCTCCTTCAACATATTCATCTAGCATAAACCCTCTCATGTCAAAGATTACTTTTGTGTCTTGTATCAATAACTTCACGCAACAAGCCATGATCGCTGGCAGATAGCTTCGGGCATGGATAATATGAATTTTATGTTTAAAAACAAGATAAACAGAAAAACTAACTCCCCAGATAACGGCGCTGAGAGCGGCAAGTGATTTTAACGCCCCCATCCTCTTGAAACGATACCAATGGAAGAACTGACTATCGATTTTTTCTGAGCGGCCATGCCTTTCATCTTCAAAAGAAATCACGAAAAACTCATGTCCCTTGTCCGTGAGCAATTTAATATAGGGAAGGATTTGTGAGCGCCCCAAGTGGGACAAAAGCCCATTATAAGATAAATATAAAATTTTCATTTCCAGCTATCGTGAGGATCAGAGTATTTTCTTTCCTTGCGTCACGATCAGGTCACACAGAAGACCAAGGACAAGAATTAAAAGAGCGGCTATCAGAAGAATGATGTCCGATTCTTGAATCCCATGAAAGACGAAAATATCGATTGCCGTCTTCACGCCTCCTAACAGGACCAAGAACGCAAATAGAGGAGTAAAAAACTTCATGGGGTTAAAATAAGTACAGGCCCTCAATACCAAGAGAAAATAATTGTAAGTATCCAGCAAAGGATGAAAAGAAGATTTTCCCCTTTGCCGAGGGAAGTAATCAACGGGATGAAAATATACGGAATGCCCATTTGCGAGAAAAGCCAAGGTAATAGTGCTGACCCATGAATGTCCCGGCGGGAGCAGGTAACGATACCGCAGGACAAGTTGTTTTTTAAATAATCTTAATCCAGAGTTAAGGTCCGGTATCCGTGCGTCAAATAAATAACTGGCAAGGAGCCGGATTGAATCTTTGGCTAGTTTCCTTAAGAATGGCATTTTCCCTTTTTCTCGTCTTCTCGCCCCTACCACCATGTCATATTCTGCCATTTTCTCCACCAAATCCGGTATAGATTCGGCAGGATAGGTCCCATCGGCGTCGATCATACCAACAATCTCAAAAGAAGAATTGTCAGTACCTGTATTCCTAGCAATCCCCACTCCTTTATTCACTCGATGTGACACTAGAAGGACATCAGGATCCTCTCCAAATTCCGAGATAACCAATTGCTTTGTCCGGTCAGTAGAACCGTCGTCGACGACCACAACCTGAATTGGGATACCTCTCTTTCTCATTGCTTTTAAAACACTCTCGATGACAATGACAATAGATTCTTCTTCATTGTAAACCGGCACGATGATACTCGCCCCTTCTGTCTGATCCGTTTTCTCATCATTCATTTGTTTATTATTCCTTGTTTAGAAAATATGAGTTTCCACGGTGTTACCGCCGATTCGCATAGGCCCGATTTCCAAATTTTAGAGTACCCTCTTTTCCTTTCCGTAAAAACAATAGGGAATTCAACCAGTGAAAAACCGTTCTTATACGCACGATACGTCATTTCTACTTGAAAAATATAGCCCTCTGACTGAATAGTATCTAAATTGATCGCCTTGAGCACCCTGGAATTCCAGCATTTAAAACCACTGGTGCAGTCAGACACTGGCAGCCCTGTAACGCAACGAATATAGTCATTTGCTGTTTTGCTGAGAATCAAGCGCCATAGCGGCCAGTCTGTGACGCGGGTTCCGCTGATATAGCGAGAGCCAACGACCACATCTGCCGATTCGCTTCGCCGCAACAACGCTTCTATGACTGCGGGATCATGTGAAAAATCAGCGTCCATTTGTACTATTTTATCCATGCCATTCTTCAGAGCCCATTGCATTCCCGCGATGTAGGATTTGCCTAAGCCTTTAACCGCTTCTCTACGACAAATCAGAAATAAACGGTCGAAGGTTTTTTTTAACGATTCCACTTCTTCGATAGTTCCGTCCTTTGAATCATCGTCCACAATGAGCACATGAAATTCCGGGTAACGAGTAAGGATAGCGCCAATGATTAAACGCGCGTTTTCCACCTCATTATAGGTTGGGATGATGACAATTACTTTTTGGTTCATGGCCGTATCCTAACGCTCGCCGTCAATTGTTTGAACAAAATTGATCTGTCCTCCATTTTTCACACTGAAGACAGAAACTGATAGAGTCTTTCAAAATGGACGCCGTGGTCGAAGTTCTTCTCGACGAAACGCCTCCCATTCTCCCCCACTTGCTTTCGTCTGTTTGAATCATTTAAGAGCATCGATAAATATCGAATCCACTCCCAATCGGTATTAGCAATAAAACCATTTTCCCCATGCTTGACAAGAATTGGATTGACTCCAACACCGGAAGCGACCACGGGGATCCCTACCGCCATGTACTGCAAAATCTTATAGCCGCTTTTCATCTGCTCCCATTTTCCCTCAGGCAAAGGCATGATACCGATGTCCATCTCTTGAAGATCGGCAAGTTCCGTAGCGCGGCACCATCTTTTTGCGTTGACCGGGATATCTTGGAAAAGAACCTTGCCGCTGGAAACAAGATTCAATTCGAACGGCAAGTGTGATTCTTTCAGTTTCGCAAACACTGAGGTGAGCATGGGCATATATTTTTCGGTATGCGGCGTTCCTATCCATCCTATTTTTACTTTATTATTTTGAGAGTTTGTTCTTTCAAAGTTTGGAACGAGATAACTTGTATTAACGCAGGTGGGCAAAGAAATCGTTTTTTTCGCATGGGGTGATAATTCTTCGCGCAAAAAATCGTTCGACGCAATCACCCCATCGTATGAGAACAACCTCTTCTTGAATGACGCCTGACGGCGCTCATTCAGCATCAGGTAAACAGCGTCGTCCAGATCGTAAACCATTTTCCGGCTTCGCCTTCTCAACAGCGAATGAAGAAAAGAAGGAAGGACAACGCGTTGTATGACAACAACTTCAAAGAGCGGTGACTTTTGAATCATAGACAGTACCTGTTTAATTTGTCTGCCATATCGAACCCATTTATTTTCTGTCTTCCCTTCCCCTCGCTCATATTGTACCAAGGGAATAATAACAACATGAACGCCTCGTTCTCTAAAGTACGGGAGGTATTCGTAAACCCGCGCTCGGCTGCTTGAAATACCTAAATCTCCTATCGAAAAGAACAGTATCTTCAACGTTTCCATTCCTTAATTACTTGATCTTTCCCGCGCTAATCAGTTTTAACAATATAGATACGATCCTTCTTGAAGCCTTTCCATCACCGTAGGGGCTGATTTTATTTGTGACATCTTTTCGAGGTCTCTTGAGAAATTGGAGAGATTTTTCAACGATTTTCTTTGGATCTAACCCCGCAATTTCAACGAGACCGGACTCTATTGCCTCTACTCTCTCAGTTTCATTCCGCAAAACAACCACAGGGACGCCCATGCTGGGGGCTTCTTCCTGAATGCCTCCAGAATCGGTCAATATTAATTGAGCGCGCCGCATCACACCGATAAAACTACGGTAGTCAAGCGGTTCGCGTAAGAACACTCTTTCATGATTACCCAAACTCTCACGAACTACCCGTTGCACTTTGGGATTTAAATGCACCGGGAAAACAACAACTGCATCCCGATCCGCCTTGAGCAGAGCCCTGACGGATTGACAGATTAACTCAAGCCCGCCGTCCAAATTTTCCCGCCGGTGCGCGGTGACTAAAACTATCTTGTCTTTCCCATTTAGAAACGGGAATTGAAATTCCTTGTTATCGGCGGCGCCAATCTGGAGTAAAGCATCGATCACTGTGTTACCGGTAACGAAAATGTTTTGACTATCAACGCCTTCTCTTCTCAATGCTCCCGCCGCTCTTTCCGTCGGCGCAAAATGAAAAGTGCCAAGCGCGGAAACTAATTTACGATTCATCTCCTCGGGGAATGGATAATAGCGGGCATAGGTCCTTAAGCCCGCTTCTACGTGCCCTACAGGGATTTTATCGTAAAAAGCGGCGAGCGCCGAGGCGAAGGTCGTCGTTGTGTCCCCCTGTACTAATACTATCGAAGGAGAGATTTTCCTAAAGACCTCCCTAATTTTAGTTAAAACATTCGCTGTAATCTCATGAAGGGTTTGGTTCTTTTTCATAATATTTAAGTCGAAATCTGGCCGTATATTAAAGACCGGTAAAACCTGATCGGTCATTTCACGATGTTGCGCCGTCACAACAAGGCTTACCTTAAAAACGTCCGTCCTTTCGCGAAGCGCTTGAATCACCGGAGAAAGCTTAATGGCCTCTGGCCGTGTTCCAATGACAATCGCTACTGCCTTTTTGTTTGTCGTATGCTTCATATAATTCCTAAACTATCCGGATTCTGATCTCAGTGAGACTTTCCCTAACTTTGTCTTCCTATAAACAAATCCCGCCCCCGTGAAGACGAAAAGATTGAGGAACACAATGCCTCGTTGACGCACCAGTAAACCAATATTCGCGTCTAGAAATCCGACTAGCACGGCATATATCACTATTGGGATCAGCAGGGAAAGTGTTAAAGAGGATTGTTTTCTCATGCTGTACCCGATACCCCATAAAGTAGCAGGTATTAGACAATACCACAGCATCATTTCTATCGCCCCAAACGCGAGCATTAATTTAGTCATTTGCCATGGATAAGGGACAGTCAGCGTAATAAAAAGAGGTACCAACCACAGATAAGAAATATTCCCCCATTTATCCAGACCTATATCTGGCAGAAAGGTAGTTCCCTGTACCCGTTCCTGTCTTAATTGATTGATTCTTCCCATTAGCGAAAATTTTTCGCCTCTAGTAAGAGCCATTGTCCGTTGGACATCGTCTTGTCCTACGGAAATCGTTGAAAGAACATAGCGAGATAATTTTTCTCTTTTTTCTCGGATTAAATCTGGATGCAGAAAACATACGAAGGAAACCGTAACGATGACCGCGGCCAATACTTTACGACTTGAAATGATCCACCCGCTAAAGAGTCCTCCTATTAATAGCCAATGAATCGGGGGCCGGAGAAGGCCGATGAAATAGGCAGTGATACCGATAAAAACCAAGCTTATCGCGTTACAAGTCTTCCTAAAGTGAACAAAGGCAAGAAACAAAAGGACCGTCAGCAGGTTGATCAGGGGCTCTTTGAGATCTTGTGTGGACCACAGAAACACAGAAGGATAGAAAACACCGCAGACGGCCGCTATTTTGCCTGATCTTGAATTAAAGAGCTCCTTTCCCAGAAAAAAAAGAGGAAATATCAAGAGCGTTCCCATCAAGCAATTAGTCACCAGCACGGAAAGCGGATGATTTCCTAACCACTGAAATAAAAACGCGTTATACGTAATATAAGGAACATTTTTTAAAATCCCGAAGGAATCATCCAATGCCCCAGAGGAAGAAAGATAGATACCCAAACCGCTAACATCTACTGGAACGTCCGCATCCTGAAAGCGAGACAATCCAAGCCCATTATACATATAAGAAAAATCGTCAGCGCCCAGAAAAGTTCCCGGGCGTTCAGTAAAACACGAAAGAAGATAAAGGATATAGGAAACAATAGTTCTGGAAAGATAACTAAAAGTAAAAAGCCAAAAGATAAACTTCCGTTGGCGTAAAGGTATCCATTGACAAAGACACCCCCCCAAAAGAATCCCTCCCAGCAGGAGGAAGAGTTGAGAAGGAATAATTCCCGGCGAGAACCAAATAAATCGAAGAGGTCCCCACTGCTCCAAGTTCCACAGAGTCAAATGGTCCACAAGTTAATCCTTATAACGGGAGTCCGACATAAACTTTCTTAATCTCAAGAACTCGTGACCACCAATCACCAACGCAACCCCCATCACCGCTCCCAGTATTGTTTCCAAGATCATCGCCCGTTTTTGTTGCTGACGCCCTGTAACCCGCACCGAAAGTTCAGGAGGATCTAATATCTGCACCCAAGATTTGTTGCTATTAATCCCTAAGCTCGCGTTAAGGCGCTGTAAATTCTCGACGCAAAAATAAGCGAGATCAATCGCCAGTTGTTTTTCTTCTCCCCATGTCTTTATCACTATCATCTTTCTAAAAGGGGCCGCGTGAATCATCCCCGCCGCTTTCCTGACAGCTAAAAAATGATTGATTTTGTACCGTTTTTCAAAATCAAAATGAGTCGCGATTTCTTCAGCCATCCGACGACTCTCTAGAATATTTAATATCGTGAACTCTTGGGTAGTGCTTTGTCCCTGTAGCTGCATGAGATTCGCTATCCCCATGCCGCCTCCACCACCGCTCATCCCAGGATCTAAAACCATCAAACTTACCTCTGCTTCGTAGAAAGTGGGCGCCTTTATTAATTGGTACCCTCCATGTCCCCATCCTATGGCAACACAAAGTAAAAGGAGCCATTTCCATCTCCAGCAAAGCAGTAAATAAGTGATCCATTTCGCTTGATCTTTTTTCATTGGCGAGTCCTAATTGTTGATAGAAGCAACCGCAATGGCTCCCAGCCCTATCTGGTAAAGAGTGCTAATAGTATCTTTCACCAGGAGGCCTGTTGGAGTTTTGTATTGGATTTTCTGCGGAATAACAATAGTGTCTCCTCGATGGATTGGCATTGTTTTGACAAATCGGGATATCAATTCCCCTGCCGGGGTAATGACATAAATAGCGCGTCCATCGTCGTATTTCTGGAGACCGCCGACTTTTTTGAGGTAATATTCAACCCCTTTTCCTTCTTCATACGTCACCGCCATGACTTGCTGCAGATTATTCACGACTAGAACATAAGAAGGAACGGCGGGGATAAACAAAGAATCCCCTTGCTGGAGAATCACATCGTCGTCTGATCCCTTAAGGGGTTCCAAAGACTTCAAGTGAATCATTAATCTTCCGGTGAAAATACCGCCCTGTTTTGTTTCATTGAGCTGTTTTTCCTGAAACTCCACTAGTTTGGTTCTAGCTTCGGCCTGGCCTACAGGGAATCCCATCCCCAGAGAAGATTGTTCTTGCAGTACCGTCCCCTGCTCTGTTTTTAAAAACTTCTGAAAGAGTTCTTGCTGCATGAGTTGAATGCTTACCCTTCTAAATACGGCTCCCTCCGGGTAAGCATATTGAGTCAATCCACCCGTTCTTTCCAGCAACGAACTCAGGCGTTCTCCTTTTTGAACAACGTACTCCCCTGGATAAACAACTTCTCCGCTCACTTTGACCTTGATTTGCTGCCAGTATTCCGGGACGACACGGACAAACAACTGATCGTTTTCTTGAAGCGGTAGATCCTGATCGCTTCCTTTATTTTTCAGAACTTCCCCTAGGTTGACGTTTATTAGTTCTATCCCCTTTTCCGGGACACTTCTAAAGAGTTCGGCCGTTTCTAGGTCCCCCCGCGGTTCTAATCCACCCGCCTTAAACAACAAGTCACTGATCCTCATTCCGACCGTTAAAGGATAAGGGCCGGGTCTTTGCGCGGGTCCTTGAATTTCAACAAATTGAGTTGGAGTGACCGCCTCCAAATCATAAACCCGAAGACGATCCCACTGCTGAAGCGTCATATTTGGGGCGGGATCTCCCTGAATCAGCTTTGATAAATTAATCGGAATCTCCTGAAATCCTTTGTTTGTTCCTCGAATGAGGTCGGCTCTGGAAAGATAAGTTCTTGGCGCAAATCCACCCGCTTTCTCCAAAAGTTCCTTGATGTCCATTCCCTCTCGCCATTCATAATCACCCGGATAAAGAACGTTCCCTTCAATGGAAACATACTGATAGCGGATTGGAGCTATCGGGAAAATATTAACCGTGTCCCCTTCGCGAATTTCTATTTGTTTTGTCCGATTTCGCAAGTCCTCTGTATTTTCAAATTCAAGATCCTCGACCACCATTTTCTCATGATCAACCACCCGTTCCAACCGCAGACGATGGGCGTAGCCCTTAGCGCTTAATCCTCCAGCTATCTCTATCAACTGGCTCAAAGCGATCGTGCTTGTTAATTCATAGATGGCAGGTCTTTTAACGCTCCCTTTCACGGCAACGACATCCCCAATCGGCGGCACCATGATCACATCGTTTTCCCTAACCTGAATATCCACACTCTTTTCCCCGCTAATCAATATCTGATACAAATCGATTAAGAACTTTTCTTTCTCTCTCATCAGCTCGATTCCCCTCAAGGTCCCCATCTTAGTAGGTCCCCCAGCCGTAAAAAGAACCTGCATCACGGTGGATTGCGCGCTGACCATGTGGGCCCCGGGGGTTTTAACCTCTCCAAAAACGAAAACGGGTATCAAACGAAGGCGCCCCATGCTGACGCTGATTTTGAAATTGGTGAAATGTTCTTCTAGTTTCTGGCGAATGATTTCCTCCGCTTGAGAGAAAGTGATTCCCGTCAATTGAACGGGCCCGACTTCCGGCAAGAAAATTGTCCCCTCAGCATCAATCGCCAGAGGGAATGTCTGCTGCATTTTTCCCCACAGATAAACAATCAAAACGTCCCCAGGTCCCAGAATGTAGTCTTTATTGATGAGCACAGAGGAGTATCCTCCCGACGCGAAATAGTTGTTTTGGCTGGCACCTGCATTTTGCCCCATCCGTCCCATTATTCCCATCGCGCCGCCGTTATTCCCCCCCCCTGAGGAAGCAGCAGAGGCGCCAAAATTAACGGCTCCTTGCTGTCGCGCTATTCTTTCTTGCTCCTTCCACTGAAGTACTTCTTCTTCAGTAGGAAAGATAGAGTAACCAAACTGTTCTACCTCCTCATCATTAACTGGGTTGGCATTGCCTCCTGAAAACATCGCTTCAATCCTTGAACGCAAACTACTCTTTAAGGATGCGCTATCTCTATCTTTTCTTTCGTCACTAGCGACAGAAAATTGAAAAGCCGGCATTTTTCTGCCCGTATAAGGATCTGTCAGGAGCTGGTTTTGATCGGTCACTATCGTTCGAAATTTCTTTCCGGTAGCGGGAGAAATCAGCGTGATCATCCCCTGTTTGATCTGCCCCTGGTCCGTATAATCCAATGTCTGCGGTGTAAAACGGAATTGGGTTCCATCGAAAGGGCTTGTAAAGATCGCATTGCCGCTCAATAAATTTTGAACGTCAACAGCCGCTTTGAATTCTTTGCCGTCCACAGGAGACCGCATGGTATAGAATTCTCCGTGTCGCACCTGGTTTGTCGTGGTGATGCTTAACTGAGAGGGTTCTTCAGCGTTAGTGCTAGAAGGATAAAATTGAAACCCGTCATAAGGACAGTAAATACTCTTCATCCCCTTTTGGTTTTCCAAATCTCTGGAAGAGACAATTAATTGAAACTCTCTTCCATCCTTGGGGCAAACATAGGTTTTTACCCCTTCCTGCTTTTCCTTAGCTACCCATGGGGCGCTCGCGAGTTCCTGTAAGATATTCCTTTGGTCTCTATAAAGCTTGCCAACCGTATTGGCCAGTTCCTCCTGGGCGCTTGCGATGGAACCCGATTGAAACAATCCATACCCCAGCAATAGGACCGCAACCCATCTAACGAACAAATCCTTTTTCTGCGTGCAGGTCATTTCACTTTCCTCGTTTCCCTCCCCCTGTTACTTTTCTTACTTTACGATTGTCGCTTCTATTCCTGATTTAAACCACTCTATGGTTAACCGTAATCCTTCATCAAGAGAAACTTTGAGTGACCATCCTAACAGCTTTTTAGCCATTGTTATGTCGGGTTGACGCACCCGGGGATCATTGACCGGCAAGGATTCATAGATGATTGGAAGAGAACGTTGTCCCGCGAGAGAAAGAATCTCCTGCGCCAGCGCCAAGATTGAAATTTCGTGGGTGTCGCCTAAATTAATCGGTTCGTGGACAGAAGAATTCATCGAACGAATGACGCCGTCTCTAAGGTCGTCGATGTAACAAAAACTTCTTGTCTGCGCTCCATCGCCATAGACGACGGGAGATTCTCCCCGTAAAATTTTTGTGATGAAACTGGGAATCGCTCTCCCGTCATTCTTTCTCATTCTGGGCCCGTAGGTATTAAAAATCCTGACAATGCGAGTCGAAAGGCCGTGTTTTCTATGATAGGCCATTGTTAAGGCCTCCGAGAATCTTTTCGCTTCATCATAAACCCCGCGCGGGCCTATGGGGTTCACATTGCCCCAATAACTTTCTTTCTGAGGGTGAACTAACGGATCCCCGTAAACCTCTGAGGTCGAAGCTAAAAGAAAAACCGCTTGCTTCGCTTTAGCCAATCCCAAGGCGTTGTGAGTTCCCAGAGAGCCCACTTTAAGGGTCTGAATCGGATAGTTCGCGTAATCAATGGGGCTTGCTGGAGAAGCGAAATGAAGAACATAATCTAACGAATCCGGTATATTCATATACTGAGTTACATCTTGATTGATAAATCTAAACCTCGTATTTTTTAGCAAGTCCTTGATGTTAGCCATATCCCCTGTGATCAAGTTATCGAGGCAGAATACGCGATCCCCCCGCGCGATAAAATACTCGCAAAGATGGGAGCCGATAAAACCTGCTCCGCCCGTAATTAATAAATTCATCCCTCTCTCCTGGAAGAGGTCATCCGCATACTGGTCACTTCATCCATCCACTGGATGGTTTGCTTTAGACCTTCCTCAAATTCTACTAGCGAGCTAGTTCCTAAGTACTGCTTCGCAAGATCAATATCGGCTAAGGTATGGCGCACATCTCCTTCTCTCGGCGGTAGAAATTTTGGTCTGATTTTCTTCCCCAGAAGAGAATTGACTCTATCCAGTATCTCAAGCAGGGTATATCTTTTCCCACAAGCGATGTTGAAAACCTTACCAGCGGCTCTTTCGCTTTCTGCCGCTTTGATATTGGCCGTGATCACGTTCTCGACAAAGGTAAAATCTCTTGACTGAAGCCCATCACCATAAACGATCGGCTGCTCGTTCTCTAGAATTTTAGAAATGAATGCCGGGATGACCGCAGCGTATTGTGACTCCGGGTCCTGCCGAGGACCAAATACATTGAAATACCTCAGAACCACTGTCTCTACTTTGTAGAGATTCGTAAAAACCGAACAGTAGAGTTCCCCCGCTACTTTTGATACGGCATAGGGAGAGACAGGACGGGTCTCCATATTTTCTTTCTTTAAAGGCCCAGAGTCTCCATACACGGAGGAAGAAGAGGCAAAGATGAATCTTTTAACTTTTGCTTCCCGCGCCGCCAGTAGAATATTCAGCGTGCCGGAAACATTGACCTCATTGAAAATAGCGGGATTGATTACGGAAAGAGGAACAGATCTCATCGCCGCCTGGTGAAAAACGAAATCGACTCCTTTAGCGGCCCTTTTGACTAGTTCCAAATCCCGGACATCTCCTTTGATAAAATCGATCTTATTTGCTACCGACTGCAAATTATCCGGTTTTCCTGTTGAGAGATCATCAAGGACAACGACATCGTCTCCGATTTCAACGAGCCTTTCAACCAAATGAGAACCGATAAAGCCAGCCCCCCCTGTGACTAAGCATGTCGCCATGTCAATATTCTCCTAAAATTTAAATCCGAATGACGTTATTGGAATCGCGGCAATTTTTAAAAACATTCCGCGTGTCAATGATTAAAGCGGCGTTTCTTATGATCGTTTCGTAGTCAAAACTATCGTGATCTGTCAGCAATAAAACAGCGTCTTGCGCTTTTAGCGTTTCCGGCGTCAGGGCGGCCCATTGAATTGAATCTAAAGAGGCGACATAAGGATCATGAAACCTGACGACCGCTCCCCGTTCTTTCAGCATTTCAATGATGTCGAGAGCGGGCGATTCACGGATATCGTTCACATTCTTTTTATACGTGACTCCGAGAACCAAAAGCTTGGAGCCCTTCATTGGCTTACTCTTCTCATTCAATGCCGCCGTCGCTCTTTCAACGACGTAGTTGGGCATATAGGCGTTAATCTGGGAAGCCAATTCGATGAAACGAAATTCGAAACCGTGCAATTTCGCTTTCCATGCCAGATAAATGGGATCTATCGGCAGACAATGCCCTCCAAGCCCCGGCCCCGGATAAAAGGGCATAAAGCCAAATGGTTTTGTCGCCGCCGCGTCAATGACTTCCCAAACGTTGATGTTTAACTTGGCGCACATTAAAGCCAGTTCGTTGACCAAAGCAATATTCACCGCCCTGAAGGTATTCTCAAGCAACTTTGCCATTTCAGCGACTCTCGAGGAAGAGACCACAACAACTTTTTTGACAATGCTCTCATAGATTTTCTTGGCAAATTCGGTGCATCTGGGTGTGACTCCCCCGACAATTTTAGGGATCGTCGCCGTTGAGAAATTCCTGTTGCCCGGGTCAATCCGCTCGGGAGAGAAAGCAAGACAAAAATCTTCCCCTACTTTTCCCCCCTTCTGTTCCAGCATCGGCAGAATTACTTCCTCTGTTGTGCCGGGATAAGTGGTGCTCTCTAAGATAATGACCTGTCCTCTTCGAATAGAACGGGCAATTTGCTCTCCAACCGCAATGATGCAAGAAATATCCGGTTCACGGGTTTTGTTCAAAGGGGTAGGGACACAGATAATGATGACATCGGCCTCCTTGAGCGGGTTGTAGTTTTCAACCGCTTTAAACTTTTTCTTTTCAAGGCACGATTTTAAACCCGCATCTTGAACGTCAAGGATATAGGACTTCCCTCGATTGAGGCTTTCCACTTTCGCGGAATTGATATCAATTCCCGTGGCGTTGAAACCCGCTTTGGCAAACTCGATACAAAGCGGTAATCCCACATACCCTAAACCGACCACGACCACTATTGCTTCCCGAGAAGCAATCTTTTCCGCCGTCTGCTCCAACCCCGATTTACCTTCTAGCCGCGTACTGGAGCTCATAGTATTGGCCAAAGTCTTCCTTCCTTTCCTTGATCTTCTTCCACCAGCTGTGATGCTCTTGATACCATGAAACGGTTTTTCCCAGGCCTTCCTCAAATGAAAAACGCGGCGCCCACCCCAGCTTCCTCAATTTTTCACTGGAGAGCGCATAGCGCGTATCGTGGCCCGGCCTGTCTTTGACATATTCAATCCAGGAAGACGATTTTCCAAATTGCTCCAAGATCTTTCCCACCACTGAAAGATTCGTCATCGTCCGGCCCGTGGCAATATTATAAATCTCTCCGTTTCTTCCCTGTTGAAGAATCAACGCGATCGCTGAACAGTTGTCTTCGACGTAAATCCAGTCTCTCTCCTGTAATCCATCCCCATAAACGGGGATTTTTTTCCCTTCTATTAAATTCGTCGCCGCCAGAGGGACCAACTTCTCAGGGTATTGATACGGCCCGAAGTTGTTGCTCGTCCGTGTAGTGATGACCCCAAGGCCGTAGGTATGATTGTAGGCCCTTACCAGCAAATCACCGGAGGCCTTGCTCGCGGAATAGGGACTATTCGGCTTCAACGCGGACTCTTCATCGGCTTCCCCCTGAGCCACAATCCCGTACACTTCATCGGTCGAAATATAAACTACCCTTTTCTTGCCGGCGCCGATTTGCCGGACCGCTTCCAATAGATTGTAAGTGCCGAGAATATTGGTCGTCATAAACGACGACGGCTCCAAGATGGAGCGGTCCACATGAGTCTGCGCGGCAAAATGAACGACCGCGTCCGCCCACTGGCACCATTTTCTCATCAGGGCGAAATCATTGACGTCTCCCCGCACGAACTGATACGCGGGGCATCCCGGCAGGCCGGCTTGATTTTCCAAATTGCCGGAGTAAGCCAACAGGTCCATATTGCTAATTTCACAATCACCGTCTTTGAGAAGGTAACGAATGAAATTAGAGCCGATAAACCCGCACCCGCCGGTCACAAGAATTTTCATCTTACTCTTTCCTCTTCCTTCATTTTTTCCGCCGCCAAGTTGTTCGCTCTCAACAGCGAATCAAACGTGCCGGCGTCGCTCCACCAGCCGTCCAGGACGTCGTATTCCATTAATCCCTTCGACGCGTAGAAGTTATTGACTTCGGTAATCTCTAGTTCTCCCCTCGCCGAAGGTTTGAGCGTTTTCACCACATCGAAAACAGTGGAATCATACAGGTAGATTCCGGTGACGACGTAATTCGATTTAGGGTATTTCGGTTTTTCTTCTATCGAAACAATTCTTTGGCCGCGAATTTCAGCCACGCCAAACCGCTCGGGGTCTTCGACTTCCTTGAGCAGAACCCGCGCCCCGGCCGGCTGCTTCTGGAATTTTTCAACGTAGGGAGCAATGCTCTTTTCGATAATATTGTCCCCTAGAATGACAATCACTTTATCCTTTCCCACAAAATGCGCCGCCAGACTGAGCGCCTGAGCAATTCCTCCTTCTCCCTGTTGATACGTGTAGTTGAGATGACAATTCCCGAACTCCGCGCCGTCCCCCAGCAAACGGAGGAAATCCCCGGCGTTACTCCCGCCCGTCACAATAAGAATGTCGTGGATTCCCGCTTCGAGCAATGTCTCCAGCGGGTAATAAACCATCGGTTTACAGAAAACCGGAAGCAGATGTTTATTGGTAATCTTTGTCAGAGGATAAAGCCGCTTTCCAAGGCCCCCTGCGAGAATAACACCTTTCATCGGCTTCCCTTCCATTCTCTCTCTTTCTCTTTGGATTCCGTCCTAACGATCAATCCGATTCCAGTCGTAGGGGATATCGTTCTCATGCGGGTCAACGCGAAATTCATCCGGTTGACTGTACTCATAAAGCTCCGTCGGCAGATTCAACACCATCGCTTCCTCTGTCCCCACTCCCTGAAAACCATGCAGGACCAAGGGAGGAACGGAAACCATCATGGGGTGATGAATCCCGAGAAAAAATTCGTTGATGAACCCGCGGGTCTTGGAGTCTTCCCGCAAGTCGCACAGGACCAATTTGATCATCCCGTTTAAACAGGCGAAATGATCGGTCTGTTTTTTGTGGTAATGCCATCCCTTCACCACTCGGGGATAAACGGTCGTCATATACGCCTGCGCGAACCGCTTAAAGATGGGATCGTCTTCTCGCAGAATTTCAACCAGTCGTCCTCTCGCGTCCACAATCGGCTTGAGCTGTTTGGTTTCAACGCCCGCGATGAGTTCTTTCCGGACCTCTATAGGGTGTTGTACAGCGGCTTTGACCATTCTGTCATCCTGTTGTCCTGAGAGCCAGTGGCTTCGCCACTAGGCGAGCCAGATTGTTTTCTTCCGATACCGATGTAATTGAATCCTAATTGCTTCATTTCCAATGGGTTATAAAGGTTCCGCGCGTCAACTAAAATAGGTTGTTTCATCACTGTTTTAATCGTCGAGAATTGGAGCCGCTTGAACTCATCCCATTCAGTAACGAGAACCAAACAGTCGCTCTCTCGAGCTACTTCGTAGGGATCAGCGCAGTAGCTCAATTGGGGGAATATTTTCTTCGCTTTCTCCATTGCCTGAGGATCGTAAGCCTTCACTCTCGCCCCCTCCCGCAGCAGAAACTCAATGACCCCCAGACAGGGAGCGTTTCTAAGATCGTCCGTTCCCGGCTTGAAAGCCAGGCCCAGAATCCCGACTGTTTTCCCCTCGATGGTCCAGAGGGCGTTTTCGATCTTCTTCGTCACTAATCTGTTCTGTTCGCGATTAATTTCTTCGACGGCTTTCAGGAGCTTAAAATCGTACCCTACTTTTTCCCCAAGGCGGATGAAGGCGGCAAGATCTTTGGGGAAACAGGATCCTCCAAACCCAAGGCCGGCGTTCAAGAAATCCTTGCCGATTCTACGATCCAGCCCAATCGCTTCGGCGACCTTCACGACATCGGCCCCCACCCTCTCGCAAATATTGGCGATGGCGTTGATGAAAGAGATCTTCGTTGACAGGAATGAATTAGAGGCGTGCTTAATCAATTCGGCGCTTTTAATATCGGTAGCGATAATGGGCGCCGAAAAAGAACTGTACAATTCCCTGAGGATCTTTTCCGCCCTCGGGCTCTCCACCCCGATGACGATCCGGTCCGGACGCATGAAATCCTCTACCGCCGACCCCTCCCGGAGGAACTCAGGATTGGAAGCCACCTCAAAATGGGCCCCGTTCCGGTTATTGGTACGGATGACGCGCTCAATCCACTTCCCTGTTTCCACCGGGACAGTGCTTTTCTCAACAACCAGCTTATAACCATTGATCAACGAACCGATTTTTTGAGTAACGGCCTCAATGGCGGAGAGATCCGCCTCTCCATTCCCTTTATCAGGAGTCCCAACGGTGATGAAAATGACCTCGGCAGATTCAATCGCCCCCCTAAAATCATCGGTGAATTGAAGTCCGCCTGCTTTTGTGTTTTTGGCAAACAACTCTTGCAAGCCCGGTTCATAAATGGGGATTTGGCCTATCTTTAGATTAGCAATCTTTTCCAGATCGTTATCAAGACAAGTGACCTGATGCCCCAGTTCCGCGAAACAGGTCCCAGTGACAAGCCCAACATACCCTGTGCCAATCATCGTCAGCTTCATTTTGGGTTTTTAGTGTAACATAGCGCGGCTTTTTAGACAAGTCAAATCACCACGTTTGTCCAGCCGGCCCAGGTGAAGGAGGATACGATCTCTGTTTTAAAATATACGGCAAGTCCTTAATATCCTTTAACCTGAAGATCAGCCAAAATTCCTGCCCAGACCCAACATTGTAGTTGGCTTCCGCCTCCCAGCAATGGAAATCTCTGACCACCGTGTACTCCTGTTCCATGAACTCGTTAATTCTTTTAGAGCCGTTTTCGCGGAAACTTTTGATATTGAAGCGCTCGTAAACCCGCACATCCCACTTGGGGGTTAGTTTGGCGACCACCTCGAAAGTCTCTTGAACACTGTTATCCTGCAGATACCGATGCCCAAAAACCCATCGCGGGCCCCGGTCAGGTTCTAACCGCAGATCCAGATTAAACGCCAGGAAATCCTTAGAAGGAGGATTAAACTGCGTGTCGGCGTCCAAGGCGATTCCGTCTTTTGGGCGCAACTCGAGATCGGCGGAGGCCGTGGAGAAATGTCCCCCCTGTTGGGCTTTGAAATCGTAGGAAGTTGTCATGAGCAGCCGCGCCCTATCTTTGACGCTCAAATCTCCTGGGCGATTTGTCTGCCTGGTTTGGAGTTTCTGCTCCAGTGAAAAATTCATCCGGCTGGTCCGGTCCAAATCATCAGCCCCCCCCATGTTGACAATTTTTCCTTTACTCACGGTAGGAGAAGAAAGATATTCATATTTGACCTGAGGGGCGACGACGTGCCGGATCGGAACGGAGTGGCGGTAAACCTTGGAAAACCGGCTGTTGAGGTCAACCCCCGTCAAGAAGATACCGCGGGTCAGGGTGTCCTTCTGATTCGCTCCCCGTGAATAAACAGTCTGGCGCACTCCCACATAAGGGTCAACACTAAGCCACTGGGCGACTCTGAAAGGAAGTTCTGTTTTATTAAAGAAATCCGAGCGAAAAACATCATCGCTTGTTTTTAATTTGGCGTCTTTCTTCTCAAAGTTCGTCAGAGTCGCGTCAGAAGTATAGTAAAGAGGCGTCTCAACCAATTTTAAGCTATTGAGATGCCATCGGGCTTCCGGCAACCGCTCGGTCACGTTTTCAAAACGGTTGGCCCGCTTACGGACGTACACCTCGGTGGAACCGATTCCCCCATGACGAGCTACATCCCAATGAGTCTCTGGGTTATTCTCCTTCTCATACTCCCGCGCAAAATAATCCTTCACCACGCTTGGATCGCTTCTCTTATTGTATTCGAAAAACATCCGGGCACTGGGCCCCATTTTCCAGTCATGCCTCAACGAGGTCTGATATCGCTCCCTCTCAGAGGAAGATCCTTCAAAAAGACTCTTTCGGTGTTCGTGGGTATAATAGGTTTTTAAACGGCCCTTGCCCAAAACTCCTGGTTGATAATCGAACACGGTTCCATACCCCTGCCCCAGGTTCTGCCTTTCATCGGCCAGAAGTTTTCCTTTAATACCTGGCGTCAGCTCATAGTCCCATGAAGTCAATAAAAAGTTTCCCCATTCCTTTCGATGCCCAGCCACGGCGGAAAGTTTCGACCTCTTGCCGGTAATCGAGTGAGTGTAGCTGGGAACAAACATCACCGGAACAGGGCCTGCCCAGATAACCGCGTTGTGGGCCACCACTTGATCGCCTGAATGAACCGTGATATGTTTGGTGGTGATTTTATAGTGCGGTTCGTCCAAATCGCAGGTAGTCATATATCCTTTTTCAATTTCAAATTCTCCCGGCCCCTTCTGTTCCACCTTTTCGCCCCCCGCGTAAAGAGGGGGCGCTTTGATCCTAGCGTTCAGGGCCTGCCCGGATTTCTTCCCGAAATCATAAACTAAATCGTCCCCTTCGTAAGTGATCCCTCCCTGATGGACAACGGACCTTCCCTTACAGAGAGCGATCTTTGTATCCACCTGCACGGAAGCTTCCGGCGCTTCCAACCGGACCCCTCGATACGTCGCGACGACATGCCCTTTCCCGACGATCAAACGCCCCTGTTCCTGATACTCAATCACGTCGGCTTTGACGTCGATCTTGTCATCGCCGTACTCCTGAGCAAAAACAGGGTTCACTAAAAGGAGAATGGAAAATAGAAAATAGAAAATGGATAAAGCAAATACTCTTGGCCGGGTGTTTTGGTTTTTCCCATTCTCCATTAGACGAGCTGTCTCTGCGGCGCCTTTTCCCAATCTTTCAGGAATTTCGCCAGCCCAATGTCGGTTAAGGGATGCTTTGCCAAACTCACCAGTACATGGTAAGGCATCGTCGCCACATCCGCGCCAATTTTCGCGGTTTCCAAAACGTGGATCGGATGACGAATACTCGCCGCAAGGATCTGCGTTTTAAAATCGTAGTTATCATAAATTTGCCGGATATCGGCGATCAACTCCATTCCCACCTGGCCGATGTCATCCAAACGGCCGATAAAGGGACTGATGTAAGCCGCCCCGGCTTTCGCCGCGAGCAGGGCCTGTACCGCGGAGAAACAGAGAGTCACGTTGACTTTGTGCCCTTCGCCGCTCAAAACCTTCGTCGCCTTTAACCCTTCCAAAGTCAGGGGGCATTTCACCACGACATTGGAATGAATCTGGACTAACTTTCTTCCTTCCTTGATCATCCCCTCTGATTGGACGCTGACAACCTCGGCGCTGATCGGTCCGTTGACGATTTTGCAGATCTCCTCGATCTGCTCTTCAAAATCTTTCCCTTCTTTGGCGATGAGACTCGGATTGGTCGTCACACCGTCAAGAATGCCAAGCGCGTTGGCTTCCCTAATCTCTTGCAAATTCGCGGTATCAATGAAAAACTTCATTGTAATCCCTCCTTAATCTTTAACCTCCTGATCACACAAGACCAATGACAAATACCAAAGTACAAATGACAAATGAATGACAAATCACAAATACCAAATAACAAAACAAGTGTTTTTGAATTTGTCATTTGACACTTGAATTTATTTTGTCATTTGGATTTTGTCATTTGTCATTGATTCCTACTAATACTGCCGCTCCTACAATCCCCGCATCTTCTCCCAGTTGAGCTTTTACAATTCTAACAAAATCAGCCGGCCCTTTCATGGCTCTTTCTTTGACCGTCTTGCGAACTTCATTAAATAAGAGCGCTCCCGCGTTCGCCACTCCTCCTCCAATAATAATCTTCTCTGGATTTAACAAATTAATCACGCTCGACAAGGCAACCCCCAAATGAGTTCCCACTTCCTTCCAAATAGCGACAGCCGAGGGATATCCTTTTCGGGCAGCGTCGCTGATTTCCCTGGGAGAAACAAATCTTCCGTGCCCCATTTCTACGATCCTCTGATTTCCAATGTAGGCCTCCACGCAACCCTTGCCACCGCAGGCACATTCTTTGCCATTTTCCTCAATGACCACATGACCCATTTCTCCGGCAGAATGAGTGGCTCCACGATACAAATTTCCGTTAATAACAATTCCCCCTCCCACACCTGTTCCTAACGTCAGACAAATCAGGTCCCGGCATCCACGACCCGCTCCAAAAACTAATTCTCCTAACGTCATCGCATTGACATCGTTGTCCACATAAACAGGCAGGCGGACTGCTTGTTTCAGATCCCTGGCTAAAGGAACGTTTTCCCATCCTCTGACATTGACTAAATACAACACGACACCTCGACGAAAATCGACAAGCCCCGGTACACCCATACCGATCCCCAAACAGTTGCTTCTTCCCAAGTTTTTTAATAATAACTGGGTCTCCCTTTTTGCCGCACCGATAAATTCTCCCGGAGGAATATTACGCGGCGTCTTGATCACTTTTTTCGTCAGGATATTTCCTTTTTTATCAACCGCCCCCAGCTTGACCTGCGTCGCTCCGAAATCAATTCCAATCGCAAATTGCCTTTTACTGACCCCTGACCCCTGACCCCTGACCCCTGTCATTCGAACACCTCCACCCGATTGCGCCCTTTTACTTTCGCGGAGTAAAGAGCGTGGTCCGCCTGATCAATCAATTCCTCCATAGAATGGCCCGCCTCGGCTATGGCGGCCTGCCTCGCCTGCGGCTCAGCAAGGCAGGCGACGCCGATACTGATCGTGATCCGGATTTTCTCATCGTAAATCTGAAACTCCGATTCCTGCACTGCCAAACGAATACGTTCTCCAACCTGCCATCCTCCCTGGAGGGAAGTTTCAGGCAAGGCAATCGAAAATTCTTCCCCGCCGTAGCGTCCCACCAGGTCCACTTCACGGACATTCTGTTTCAGGATTCCCGTCACTGATCTCAAGACCTCATCCCCCACCAAGTGGCCGTAGGTGTCGTTCTTCTGCTTAAAGTAATCCAAGTCGCACATGAGAACCGCCAGAGAAAGTCTTTGCTGTTGGGAACGGTTGAATTCCTCCTGCAACCTCTCCAAAAAATGCCGCCGGACATAGACGCCGGTCAATCCGTCGGAGACGGCTAATTCCTGGATTCGGTCATACAACTCTACTTTCTCTAAAGTCAGCGCCAATTGCCCCGCAATAATTGAGAGGGCTTCGTAATGCTGAGGATCCACGGATTCCACAATCCATATTCCCCTTAAGCGATCCTCGACCAGCAGAGGGAAAAGCATCCGTTCATTCAACTGGATCCTTGACTGCTTGTCATTGAGGCACCGGGAGATTTCTTCTCCCAAAAAACCTGTCTCTTCCGGAATGGCCTTGGTTTCGTGATCCCGCAGCCGCGTCAGCCGATAGGTTGACGTTCTGTTCTCCTCGGCCGATTTCAACTGAACAAACCAGCAGGAAGAAATCTGCGCCGTCTGATAAAGAATTTCTCCTAACTGTTCGAAAAGCCCCTGTAAATCCAGCGCCTTACCGAGATGACGCGTAATGTCATAAACCCTGGAAAGATCGGAAAAACGCCGTTCGAGAATTTCAATACGATTCCTGACCACCTCGTCCTGTTTTTTTAAATCTTCGTGGCTTTTTCGCGCGCTTCGAATCGCCGATTCCGCTTCTTGCTGGTACTGTAATTTCATCTGCCTGATAAAATAAACCCAAAGAGGGACCGTATTCAGAAAAACAATTCGTAAATCCCTGACCCCATGAATCAGCCAATACCCGCTCACCAAGAGTGAGCCCGCGAAAGCGCTTTTAACTCCTCTAAAAAGACCTAACGCCAGTACTCCTAAGAGAGCGACAGAGAACATGTTTGGTTGCGCCCGCCGGCCTTCGCCTTATAGAGCGCCTGATCTGCCAAGCGGATCATCTCCTCTCGATCTTTTGCTTCCGCCGGAAATGCTGCCACTCCCAGAGAAAGGGTGACTCGCGTCGGTTGCTGCCGAAGCCAAAAAATTTCCGATTCGACGCTCTGCCGGATCTTCTCGGCTTTTAAAAAAGCCCCCTTCGCGTCCCTCCCCGGCAAAACAAGGGCAAATTCTTCTCCTCCGTAGCGGGCCGCGATCTCTCCGGGTTCCGTCAACTCCTGCAATCGTTTCCCCAGTTGTTTCAACACAAGGTCTCCGGAGATATGCCCGAACTGGTCATTGTATTTCTTGAACCAGTCAATATCCATGAGCACCAAAGAAAGAGATCCATTGGAACGAAACGCCCTCAAGATCTCTTCCTGGAGCCGCTGGAGTAAATGGCGGTGGACATAAAGCCCCGTCAACCCGTCTCTGATCGCCAGCTCCTGGGTCATCGCGAAAAGGGTAGCGTTCCGGATAGCGGTCGTTGCCAGGTCGGCAATAATCGCTAAAACTCTGAGTTCTTCAGGGGTATATTGGTTCGGGGCCGGGCTATCCATTCTCAAAACTCCCAAAATCCCTTTTTCATCCATGAGCGGGACCGCGATGAGGGAACGGAAAGATCTCTGGAATTCCGGATTTTGATTCTCGACATTGAAACGAAAATCTTTGCGGGCATCCTCCACAATGAGGGGCTGGCGCTGTTTCAATACCCAGTAATCCATGATGTCCCCCTTTTTATGTTTGATCGCTTCCCCTTCCGACCGATAAGAACTCTGCAGGGAAAGCTCATGTTGCTCGCGGTCCACTAAGTATAGGAGACAGGTCTGTTGTCCCGCAAGCATCACCCCCACTGGTTTGCTTTCCCCCATAGCTTTGGTTCGCCCCCACTGCTTGGCTTTGCCAAGCAAAGCCGTGGGGGGGGTTTGGCAAACCAAAGCAGTGGGGGTCATCTGGTTTGCCTGAGCTAAGGTTCGATCCATGGTCTCCTGCAAGGAGAGATTGGAAGAAAGCCGGCTGATAAACTCTTCCAGTGTTTCGTAACGGGCGATCTTCCGCTCCAAGGCGCGATCTTGAGAGTGATGAGACTCTTTTTCCGACTGAAGATTATTCAGGCGCTCTTCCCACTCTTCGGCGACAGCGCTGTGCTGGGACCGCAGGATTTGAATTTCTGAATAGCTCCGGTGCGCAAGGAAGGCAAACGACGCTAACGCCGCGAACAGGATCCAGAATGAAGCTAACCCCATGAATGCCGCCAGCCCGAGGAAAGCGGCCGCCATTATTAAAACGGCAGCGCCCATCCATGGACCGATTCCCAGCCAGCTGACGAGGACCGAAGCGCCAAAGAAAGCGACCCAGAGGTCTATTTTTCCAGCGGCGGTTGTTCCCGGAGAACGAAGGGCTTGAAAGAAAAGAACGCTCGTGACTAGGACTGTCAGAGCAGACGCCAAACCCACCGATAGACGAGCGGCCGCCGCGGAAGACATAGTTTTATACGACTTACTACTGACAACTATATGATGGTTTCCTCAGTTTCCGGATCAAAGAAGTGGACCCGGCTCATGTCAAAGACCATGTCAATATCCTGGTTGACTTCCGGCCGGTCATGTCCCCCCACCCTGGCGATGAAGGTATGCCGTTTGGAACGCATATAAAGATAAACCTCGGATCCCATCGGCTCAATAATCTCTACCGTCGCCTTGACGATGTTCTCGGGAGGGGCCAGAGAAACAAACAACTTGTCATAAATATCTTCGCTTCGGATTCCGAACACAACCGGTTTCCCATCGTAAGGCGTCAGCTTAGCGGTCATTTCATCCACCAATTTGACGCGAAAGCTTCCCTCGTCAAAATAGAGTTTAGCGTCGACGCGGATCAAGCGCCCGTTCATGAAGTTCATGGGGGGATTTCCGATGAAACTCGCGACAAACTTATTCACCGGATGATCATAGAGAGTGATCGGGTCGGCCATTTGATGAATCACGCCATTCTTCATGACGACGATCCGGTTTCCCAGCGTCATCGCTTCCACCTGATCATGGGTCACATAGATCATCGTCGTTTGCAGGCGGATGTGAAGTTTGTTCAATTCGGTCCGCATCTGCACCCGCATTTTCGCGTCCAGGTTTGAAAGGGGTTCGTCGAAAAGGAACACGGCCGGCTTTCTGACAATCGCCCGCCCGACAGCCACTCTTTGCCGTTCCCCTCCCGAAATCTCTCCGGGCCGCCGGTGAAGCAAATCCTTGATGCCAAGGATCTCAGCCGCTTCTTTGACACGGGCGGCGATTTCCGCTTTGGGATATTTCCGCAGTTTCAACCCAAACGCCATATTTTCATAGGCGGTCATATGAGGATAAAGAGCGTAGTTCTGGAAAACCATGGCAATATTCCTGTCTTTGGCGGGAACCTCATTGACGAGGCGGTCTCCGATATAAACTCTCCCCTCGCTGATCTCTTCAAGCCCGGCGATCATCCGCAGTGTCGTTGATTTGCCGCAGCCGGAAGGCCCGACTAAAACCAGGAACTCGCGGTCCTGCGCTTCAAAGCTGACCCGGTCAACCGCTTTGACCCCGCCGTTATAAGTTTTTGAGATGTCTTTAAGAACAACCTGTGCCATCGTTATCCTAAATAGTCAATCAATTTTGCTAAAATCGTCTTCATTTCCTTGCGATGAATAATGCGGTCGATTAAGCCGTGTTCAAGAAGAAATTCGGACCTCTGGAACCCCTCGGGGAGCTTCTGGCGGATCGTCTGTTCAATGACTCTCGGACCAGTGAAACCGATCAGCGCTTTCGGTTCCGCCACAATGACATCCCCCAGTGACGCGAAACTTGCCAAAACCCCCGCCATCGTCTGGTGGGTAAGAACTGAAATATACGGAACGCCCACTTTCTGGTGCCGCGCCAGCGCCGATGAGGTCTTCGCCATCTGCATCAGCGAGAACATCCCCTCGTACATTCGCGCCCCGCCGCCGGAACCGGAGACAATCACCAGGGGGAGTTTTTTCTCGGCTGACCGTTCGATGGCGCGGGTAATTTTCTCCCCCACCACCGCCCCCATCGAACCGCCGATAAAACGGGAATCGGTCACGGCGAGGATAATTTTCCTTCCTTCGATCTTCCCTTCGCCGGAGAGAGCAGCTTCCTTTAAGCCGGTCTTCTTTTGATCTTCTTTGATTTTATCGCTGTAGGCCTTGGGACCTTTGAACTGAAGAGAATCCACGGGGAGTAAATCGGCGTCAAACTCTTGAAAGGTTCCCCCGTCCATGAGCAGATTAATCCGTTCAGGGGCCCCTATCGTGAAGTGGAACTGGCACTTTGGGCAAACCCTGAAGCTCTCTTCCAATGCCTTATTGTAGATAATTTTCCCGCACTCTTCACATCGGGTCCAAAGCCCCTCCGGAATCTGCGCTTTACGAACAGTCACCTCGGTATACTTCTTACCAAAAAGTGGCATGTGTTATAGAGTAACATGAATGACCAAGAAATGTCAATTAATGTCTATAACCTTCTCAAAATGAGTCATTTGTAGAACTATCCAACACTGCTATTTTTTATTTTTCAGCATTGGCTCCTACAATTTGATATAATTTCCCCAATGATCCCACCACCTGTTTGGGCTCGCCGTAGGCGAGCCATAAAAAATAATTTTTTAACCACCCTTCGGTGGGTCAAACAGGTGGTGGGATGAATTTGACTCTTCTGCTGGGAGTTACCTTCCTTCTATTTTTCTTGGGGTATCGTCTTTACGCCTGTTTCTTGAGTAAAATCTTCGGTGAAGACCCAAGCCGCCTGACTCCCGCGCACACACAAGGGGACGGTATTGACTATGTTCCCACCAAACCCCATGTCCTGTTCGCGCATCATTTTTCGGCTATCGCGGGAGCCGGCCCTATTCTGGGGCCGACGATGGCGCTTCTCTACGGAACGCTTCCCGTCTGGCTCTGGTTAATTCTAGGGAGCGTGTTGATGGGGGCGGTCCATGATTTCTCCGTCCTCTTTGTCTCGATCCGGGAACGGGGGCGTTCCATCGCGGAGGTCGCGCGGACGACTTTGGGGAACACCGGCTTTAACCTCTATATTACCTTTATTCTGATCATGGTGGGGCTGGTGACGTCTTCTTTTCTGATCGCTTCGGCGACTTCACTCACCTCCATGTGGCCTTTGGAAAAACTGGGGCTTAATTCCGGTCAAACTCTCTTGAAGACAATCACGCTCGCGGACGGGAGAGTGATGGGGAAAATCGGCGGCATCGCTTCCACTTCCGTGATCATCATTACTCTTTTCTCTCCTCTATTAGGGTATCTCCTCTACAAACGAAACCTTTCAGAAAAAATCGCGTATCCGCTGGCAACGCTCATTTGCATCCTTTCGGTTGTCGGCGGCCTATACTGGCCGGTGAGTTTTGATTTGAACACATGGATGATCTTTCTTTCTATCTACGTTTTCTTCGCCGCCGCGGTTCCCGTGTGGGTCATCTTACAGCCCCGCGATTTCATCAATGTGCAGATCCTTTACGCTGGAATCTTTCTCCTGGTGATCTCGCTGATTCGAGTCGGATTTTCAGGCGCGCCCCTCCAAGCCCCTCTGGTGAATATCGAACAAGGAGTTCAGCAGTTGGGAGTTCTCTGGCCGATCCTTTTTGTGACGATCGCCTGCGGCGCTATTTCCGGTTTTCACGGGCTTGTCGCCAGCGGCACTACCAGTAAACAGATCCAGAATGAATCCCAAGCGAAAACGATCGGTTATATCGGGATGCTCGGAGAATCCACTTTAGGCGTTTGTGTGACTCTGGCGATCGCCGCCGGTTTGAGTTTCACCGACTACCAGGCGATCGTCTGGCCGACCGATCCCGGCGCCCGTTCCAATCCGATCCTCGGGTTTTCGCTCGGCGCCGCGAATGTCTTTCATCGCGGTCTTGGAATTCCCATTCCGATGGGGGTTATTTTCGGCATTCTCTTAGTGGAAGGGTTCGTCATCACGACACTGGACGTTGCCGTCCGATTGAACCGCTACTTAATGGAAGAACTCTGGCGGATTCTTTTCTCTTCCAAAGGAGGAGAACCGCCGAAATGGCTGATGCGTCCGTGGGTGAACGCCGGCGTCGCCGTTTTTGTGATGTGGTTTATCGCCTACAAGAACGTCTTTAGCGCCGTCTGGCCGATTTTTGGAACCGCCAATCAGCTCCTGGCGGCGTTGTCACTCATCGCGGTTTCCATCTGGTTTCTGCGAGCCGGCCGAAAGATCCGTTATACCTTTGCCCCAGCGGTTCTGATTACGGTGACGACTTTAGCTTCGCTAGTCATTCTCCTGCAGAAATATTGGAGAACTGGCAATTGGCTTTTGGTAGGAACTGATATTGCACTGTTGGTCCTATCAGTTGGCGTGATTTTAACAGCGCTGCGTGCTGTACGAAATCCCACCCCTGTAAACCCAACGCCCAATCGCACTCTAAAATCGCCGCTGACAAAATGCTGCTGATTGACAATCACGGGAAATGCGCTTGTAGTGAGCCATCGGTTTCACCGCTAGGTGAACGAAGTCGAACCTATTTAGTTTCTGCACGGAAACGATTTTTTGGCATCAAGAGGGGGATAGGGTG
>CAYJQR010000003.1:0-56231 GCA_964372345.1 uncultured Planctomycetia bacterium
TAGCGATTCTGATAACCAACAGCTATTGTTTGACTTATAATCGGACACTAGTGAGTTGATTTACCAGATCACTTATTTTTTCATGACGAGTGACAAATTGTGGGTTAAAGTGACGATTCGACTTTAAGTGCGGGGCTAGATTCAGAACTGACAGACTCTGGAGGGAACTGATAGCAGGATTTGTCCACAACACTTGGTACCATGAAAAAACAAGAAGTCCCCAGATAACCGACTTCAGAATGGATCTAATGTAAGTAATTTTCGGCTTATGACGGAATGTTGAAAGCATGGCTAAGTAATGAACCGTACCTGTAACTTGAAGTAAGTGTACCATCTATCCCCCCCGATGTCAAGGGCGCGAGGTGAAAAATTTTTAAGTCGTTAATTCGTGGTATGTTACGGTTTGGAATCGCGATAAACTAAGCCCATTAGGTAAAAGGGAGCCCAAGAGAAGAACCTCACCCTAGAGACTTTATTAAAAATCGCCCATTCTTTAGGACGAAGCGTTAAGATTTCTTTTCCGAAGTCAGCTAGCCGAGATTCTTACCCAAAGGTCGCATAAGTAGTATTTGAGGTTGGACGAGTTTGGGGTTCTTGAAGATTACACATCAAATATCACCTCTGCTACCCAGCTTTTTTTCTCTTGTTTCAAGACGAGCCCGTGATACGTCACCGCTTTGACCTCTTTTTTAAGAATGTGTTTTTTGGGATCCATCTTTTCGCCAAAGACCTCGGCATGGATCCGTAGGGGCGGGACTACATTAAGTCGTTTGATTTTGAACCCGAAAAAAACCATCCGCCGCGTGCTGGATAAATAAATCAGTTCTCTCAACCATGCCACTAACAGTTCTTCCTGAGACGAGGCCGATATCTTTATTTGTAGGGGCAGACCCCTGTCCGGTTTTACGCCCTCTTTCGGTTCTGCGATTAGATCAAAAAGCCCTTCAGCGGCGTGAACAAAAAGCCCTTTAAAATCTCTCCCGCGAATTCGTAACCCGACGTCGGCGGTGTGGTCAAACGATTCGAAAGATTTCATTGGCTTATCTTAACCCTTTCAAGAGGATCGGTCAATTTTGTCCTTTCTTGACAGAGGAGAGATATGATATACTTATAATACTACAAGAATGAACGCCAGCTTATTTTAAGGGGGCGAAGCGGTCAGGTTGCCCCCCCTATTCATTTTGTCTCAATTAGTTAAGGAGAGTCCTCTATGAAAGTTAAAAGGTACCGTCGTATACAGATGTTCTTGATGGATCAGTGGGTTAAAATTGTCATCGCCTTCCTCGTCGTTTTACTGATTGGCCTCTCCATTTGGGGCTTGATGTCTCTGGAGTCCTTCTACCGGGATCTGACGCTGGCGCAGCTTCCTGTGACTTTACTGATCGGCGTCATTCACGCGGTGATTTTCGTCTACCTCTATATGATTGTTTTTAGAGGGGGTTTTGCCAAGCTGGACAAGGTCAAGATTAAAGGATCGGGTGTGGATGTCAAATGGGATGATGTCATCGGGATTGACGAAGCCAAACAGGAAGCGTGGGAAGTGGTGGAATTGATCCGGGACCGCAAGCGGGTGGCGAAGATCGGTGGGAAGATTATCCGCGGTATTTTGATGGAGGGGCCTCCCGGATGCGGAAAAACTTATTTAGCCAAAGCCATTGCCACTGAAGCGAATATACCTTTCTTATCCATGTCTGCCAGCGGATTTACGGAAATCTTCGTCGGAGTCGGCCCCAGCCGGGTCCGTAAGCTTTTCAAGCAGGCCCGTTCCCTTGCCTATGGTTACGGCGGTTCTATTATCTTTATTGACGAGTTGGACGCGATCGGACGACACCGTCTCTTCTCTTTTGGCGGCGGCGGCGAAGAGACCAACAGCACTTTGAACCAGCTTCTCGCCGAGATGGATGGAATGAAAGATAAAGATTACGACATCATCGTCATTGGCGCTACCAATGCTCCTGAAGAATCAATGGACCCGGCGCTCCTGCGCCCCGGCCGGTTTGACCGTAAGATTTATATTGACCGCCCGAACCTGGATGGGCGCCAACAGTTGTTTAAACATTACTTGACCAAAGTTCAGCATGATCCCTCAATTGATATTGGGCGCCTTGCCCGAAAGACCGTGCAAAAGAGCCCCGCTGACATCGAGAATATCATTAAGGAAGCGGCTTTAATCGCTTCCCGGTTAGGGAAAGATATCGTCGGCTACAAAGAAATGACTGAAGCGATGGAACGGATCGAGTTAGGAATCAAACACCGCCGCCACATGACGGAACGGGAACGGCGGATGACCGCTTATCATGAGACAGGGCATTTGATCACACTCTACCTATTGCACCCGACCGATGACGTCTTTAAGGCCTCCATTGCTTCACGAAAAGATACCCTGGGAGTCGTCTATCATTCGCCGCGAGAAGAATTGTTCAGCCACGACCGGGAACACCTTCTGGCGGATATCAAGGTTTCGATCGCCGGTTATGTCGCCGAGAAACTTAAGTTTGGCGTGACCACCACCGGGGTCTCCAGTGATTTCCGGCAAGCGATGACGCAGGCGCACAGCATGGTCTGGAAACTGGGAATGGGGAAAAACGGTTACCTCGGCGATTACACCGCGATTCCTGAGAACCAGCTTTCCGAAGAGCTGAAGAATCAATTGAACGCGGAAACCAATCAGATTATGAAAGAATGCGTCCAGGAAGTCGAACAGCTTCTGAAACAGGAAGATCAGCTCCTGGACCGGTTTGCCAACGAGCTTTTGGCGAAAGAAGAGTTGGAATATGATGAGATTGATTCGATTTTTAAAGAGTATGGCAAAACCAGCGGCCGCAAGATCTCATTTTCTTAGTCTTTTTCTTGCTTCCAGCTTCCAGCTTCTAGCTTTTAGCTTTATCTCCGGCTGCGGCGGCCCCTCTTATACTTCTTACGAAGCATCGGATACAATCGTCCGCCTTCTCAAAAAAGAATACAAAATTGACGCGAAGGCGAAACTGGAAGGGGCTACCTTGGGAGTCTGCTACACGGTGGACAACTTAATTGATTCCCAGCTCAACCTTCTCTCTTCCCGGCTGGATGAAATGCAGCACGTTGTCTTGACACTGCAGCGCGTCGGATTGAGCTCCTCAAAAGACGAAATCCAGTTTTATTCCGTTATTGCCCAAGATACGGTTACCGCGGCGGAACTGGAATTGACGGGGTATTTTCTCGATATCAAACGGGTGCGGCTGTTGGATATTTCCAGAAACGAATATTTTAAGAGGGTCATCCGCGACCTGCATTTTAACCCGGAAATCCTGGGTGAAAACACCTGCCGCCAAATGTTTAACGATCTGACGACCCAAAAATCAGAGGTGGCGTTGGGAAAATACTACGCTAAGCAGAGTTCGACCGAGGAAATGGCGGGTTTGTTTTTCCCCACGAGCTTAATAGCGCTTTCAAACAGCGCCGAGTACCAGATCCAACAGATAGAGACCAAGCGGGTCGGCGAAACCAAAGCGCTGGTCCTGTGCAAGACGAAAGAACGCTACGCCCCGCGGCAGGACTCGCAGTTTCAGCCGCTCCTTTCTTTCTTTCCGCAGGGATTCCAGAACGAGTATCTTTTAGTGATTGATACGGCCCTTTATCCCCGTCCGGTCGAGAGGATCATTTCCCGTTACACCGTCAGCTCCGAAGGCAGGATCGTAGAACATCCCCTCCGGCAGATCTTCAATGAGTACCTCAATTTGATTCCCAAAAACGACCGTGTCTTCATCGAAAGTTACACCCTCCCTGCTTTTCTGGCGGAGCTGATCGAACGGCGGATCAAGGAAGATGTGCAGAAAGATCAGGAACTTTCGAAAAAAATCAACCTTCTTTCGGTGCAGGGAACATTCGACGGAGATAAGAAAAAATTTACCTTCTCGCTGGTGGCGGCCCCAAGTGATTCTTCCGCGGACAAGCCCCCTTCCGAAACGGAGTTATTTGAGCATTCTCTAAAGACGACCGCGGATATTTTGAAAGGATACTGGTTTAAGGATTATGACACGGTTAACTTTGTTGATGTGCTGAGCGGTTCGAGTTTATCCATTCCGCGGGATGGCGTGGATCAATTCCGTTTGAAGAAAATCGGCATTCACGAACTAATGCATCAGTTGTCTTACCTGACCCCCTTCAATCCGTAATTTCCCCTCAACAGCCATCTGGATGGCCTTAGGATAAAGCCGGTGTTCGACCTCTTGGATTCTCTTTTCTAAATTTTCCAGGGATTCACCAGCGATGATTTTCACTTCTTCCTGAAGGATGACCGGGCCGGTATCCACTCCTTCATCCACGAAGTGAACCGTGACGCCTGTCACAGGGACATTTGCTTCCCATGCTCTTTTAACAGCATGGACACCAGGGAAAGAAGGAAGAAGCGCGGGGTGAATATTGAGGATCCTGTTCCGGTAAGCGGCGACTAATCGCGGCCCCAAAAGGCGCATGAATCCGGCCAGAACGACCCAATCGGCTTGATACCTTCTCAGCTCGGAGAGGATTGCTTGATCCATTGCAGAGCGGGTAGAATGTTTTTGTGGATCCAGCAGGACGCGGGGAATTTTATTCTGCCTGGCCCGCGTTAAGCAGTGGGCTTGGGGATTATCGCTGATGACGCAGACAATCTCCACCGCCAATTGTCCCGCTCCGGCGGCGTCAATGATCGCCTGTAAATTACTGCCGAAGCCGGAACAGAGAACCGCTAAACGGGCCCGCGGCGGCATTTTCAATGAGGACATGAGTTATGGAATCCTCTGATTTCGCTCAAGGTGACATGACTCATTGTCCGAATTGAACCCTTGACATTTGCCCCGAGTTGAGCATAAGCAAATGTCAAGGGTCAAATTCAGCCAGCAACTTACGTTGTTTCGTTCCGTAAGTTGCGGCCTCATTTGAGGAGAGCTTCGACTCTCCGTTTAACATCCGACTTGGGAACCACGCCGATGGAACGGTCGGCTTCCTTCCCTCCATTAAAGAATACCAGGGTAGGGATGCTCATCACATTGTAACGGGTCGCGGTTTTCGGGTTATCGTCCACGTTTACCTTCCCCACCTTGACCCTGCTGGAGAACTCCCTGCCGACCTCTTCCACGACCGGGCTCAGCATTCTGCAGGGGCCGCACCACTCCGCCCAGAAATCCAGCATGACGGGGACAGACGATTGCAAAACCTCTTTTTCAAAATTGTCATCGGTGATTTCGATAACAGCGTCGGACATGTTAGAAACTCCTTTATGTTCACGTTTCACAAACGACGACTGGTCTTCTTCGCTCTACAACAACTAAAACGATGGTAGAGCTTCGTTCTTCTTCGTCCTCCGCCAAGAAAAATTCCAGTGGGACTTCGAAGGAATATTTCTACTTCATACCTGGCGTAGCAGAACAACGTTCCTGCGAAGCCCCACCGGAATCTTAGTTGGCGAAGGGCGAAGCAGAAAGCCGACGAAGGGATTTGACCGCCTCCGTCCTCACTTCGTTCGGACTCCGGTCGGGCATCCGCCATGTGCGTTGTGTCGCAATGTGCCACCGGCACATCGCCTTGATCAAAGGGGCACATGGCTCCCCGTTCAAATCCCTTTGCCAGTTTAAAGCCGACGAAGGGATTTGAACCCCCGACCCGCGCTTTACGAAAGCGCTGCTCTACCCCTGAGCTACGTCGGCAATTCCACTGCATTTACAGCTTAACTTCAGGTAAATCTGAATCTTACGATATCTCACTATTTTTGCTTGCTTTTGTCTACGTTGGCCTATTTCAGCCTGAAATGGTCCCAATTTGGTCCCATCTCTGGTCTGTGATCATATAATACCAAACTCAACCGTTTAACTGAAGCGGCTTTTTGTGGATGGCTTTGACGGAATGTTTTAGAGACCCCTCGTGCCGCTTCGCCAAGGACTTCCAGCAATCGAATCACCGCCAGTTCAAACATTTCATCGGTGTCCAAATCTGTCCGTCCGCGCCCTTGGACAAACTCCAGAGCTTTCCTAGCCGCATCAAGCATGTGACGCAAACGACTCCATCGTCATGCTTGGACATACTGAACCTTTGCCTCCGCTAAAACTTCATTCCGGAAGTAGCGGCTTAAGAAATTCGGCGTGTGCAAGTCTACTTTTCGCCCAAGGATCTTAGAAAGTTCCGTTTGCAAGGAAAAGAACGCCATCCCCGGTACATGGCCCGGTTCAAATTCAACCAGCACATCCACATCGCTGTCAGGACGAAAATCCTGACGCAAGACCGATCCAAATAAGGATAATTTACGGATGTGGTTATGCCGGCAAAACTCTTCTACTTTCTCATAAGGCATATGAATAGGTATATTTTCCCTCATGCCTTAAATTATACCATACGGGTCAAAAGTTAAGTTTATTCACCGCGTCCTTGAGGTGTTCCGGCGAGAGGTGAGCGTAGATCATGGTGGTCTTATTGATCTTTAACTAATAATGGATACGCACACACTACGTCCAAGGCAATTCAGAATGATCAATACAGGACTGCAGCAATCTCTGGGAACCGTGCACCCGTCCCAGGGAACGACGCAGGTGGTGCCCCAACCGCTCGCGAGTTTCATGGATGCTGTTGGACAAATCTCGTTTTCCATGAGTCCACACTTGTTCCACCGGGTTCAGTTCAGGTGCATAGCCCGGGAATCGATAAACATGCAGACGCGGTTGCTCGGCCAAAAACGCCTTGACATCCCGGCTCCTGTGGATTTTGCCGCCATCCCAGATCACGAATACATGACCCCGCAAATGATGCAACAACTGACGCAGGAAAGAAATAACCTCAAGGCCAGTGACATTGTCAGTATGGAACCGCGTGTAAAGTCCCAGCCTCCGGCCTCCGGGCGAAACGGTCAGGATGCCGATGACCGATATTTTGTCCCGCCGGTAGCTGTGTCGCAGGATCGGGGTCTCGCCAACGGGAGCCCAAGTCGTTCGGACTTTTTTTATATGTGGCCAGACCCGCTCCTTCCACCGCCGGATTTCATCCTCGTCTCGCTGCAACGCCCGCTTCTCAGGCTTCTGGCAGCTCCAATTCAACCCCTTGTGCAACAACTTCCATATGCCCACGGATGTGTAATGTTAAAGATCAATAACGCAAGTGTCAAAGTCGGGAAGCGGTTGAATAAATCAGGTGGTGGGATGTCAATCATTCCCCAAACGACTCAGCCGTCCCGACTGGCGGGCCTTGACCAGCATCCCACGCAATGAAAAACCGGCCAGACAGAGGTAAACAAAGTTCAACCCAAAAGCGCTCCAGCATAACGCGGGGTCCAAAGTCCCGTTTTGAATGACCTCTCTCATTCCTTCAAAGACATAGGTGCTCGGTAACATCCTTGAAACCGGCTGCAGCCATGCGGGGAGCACCGACATTGGGTAAAAAACGGCTGAAAAGGGCTGAATTAGAAACGGGATTCCCCAAATTAACGCCTCTGCCGTGTGCCCCCAGAAGAGAAGAAGCCCGGTGGTGAAAATTCCGAGCGCCCAGCCGAACAAAAGGAGATTCGCTATCAGCGGCAGCAAACTAAACCCGAGCGAACCGATCGAGTAATGGTAGAATTGCCACGCTAGAACCGCCAGGACCGCGATAATCACCGTAATCTTGACAATGCCATAGCAAATCATGGCGGTCATCCATTCCCAGAAACGGAGCGGGGAAATCAAAAGGTTCAGGGTGTTCCTCGCCCACTGGTCTTCCATAAAAGGAATTGAGATCGTCTGCTGAGCCCGATAGAGGATGTCCCAGAAAATCATCGCCCCTATCAAGAACACCACGATTCCTCCCGCCGCGGAAGAAGTGATCTTCTGGAGATAAAGCGTGACAAACCCCCACACCAAGAGATCCATGACCGGCCAGAAGATGATTTCCAAGTTTCGCGGCAGGCTTCGCTGGTGAAGATAGAGATAGCGGAGAAACATGGCGTAGATTCGGTTCAGGGCAGGTGGCGGGGTCATCCTAGAAGATCCCCACTGCGAGCGATTCGGATAAATACCTGCTCAAGATTCTGGGTCTTAAACTGTTCTAAAACCTCTTTTGTCGTCCCTTCCGCTTTCTTTTCTCCATGGTGAATGAAAAGAATCCGGTCGCAAACCATTTCTACCTCGGCCATGTTATGAGAGGTATATAAAATGGCCATTCTCCTCTCTTTCTGCACTTTAAGGATCACCCCCCTGACTAAATCGGCCATATCCGGATCCAGACTCGCGGTCGGTTCATCCAACAGGAGTAACTCCGGGTCATTCAGGAACGCCTTGCAAAGATTAAGCCGGGTCTGCTCCCCAGAAGAGAGAAAGCCGGACCGGCGCCGGCCAAGGTGGCTGATCTGGAAAACCTCCAGCAGTTCTTTAATTTTTCTCTTGGCCTCTTTGATGTTATAGAGCCGCGCGTAAAGCTCCAGATTCTGAACAGCTGTGAGGTTATAAGGAAGATTAACGTAGGCGGAAGAAAAATTGAGCCTTGGAAGCAGTTGAAATCGCCGTTCGACCGGAGAGAGGCCAAACACCTTGACCTCGCCGCTGGTGGGAGTGAGCAGTCCCAGGATGATGTGGATCGCCGTTGTTTTTCCGGCCCCGTTGGGCCCCAAGAGCCCCAGGATTTCCCCTTCCTTTAACTGGAAACTCAAACTTTTAAGCGCTTCCGTGCCGTTGTACCGCTTGCAGAGATCCTGAAGTTCGACGACGCTGTTCATTGTTCGTTGTTCATGGTGCATAGTAGGGTGATTGGCCACTATGAACTGACTGCATCAACCTTTGCCGCCAGGATAAAATCGTTCTCTGAGAGCCCCTTGATCGCATGAGTGGAGAGTCGGATGACGCATCTCCCCCAGGAAACTTCCATGTCCGGATGGTGTCCTTCTTGTTCGGCAATGGCCGCGACCAGGTTGACAAAACCCAGGGTCTCCTTAAAATTTTTAAACTTGTACTCTTTACGGATCTCTTTGGCTCCCTGCAAGAGTTCCCAGCCGGCTTTAAGCTGCTTCATGAAACCGCGCGCTTGATTTTCGGTCAGCGGCGCCACTCCCCCTTCACAGGGCTTGCATTTTTTATCGGTCAGACAAGAACCAGTCATTTTTGCTTCTCCTTTTCCATTTCCCTTTCCATTTCCTATTTCGATGTGATTTTATCATAATTATTTAGGAGGCCCTGTGATGAAGAAATCTTCACTCATAGAATTTTTGGATGCCAGAAACGATGAATGTCTGTTGTTGCCGTGTCAGTTCAGGAAACATGGGTAAGGTTACTGTCTCTTCCGCCGCTTTCTCCGCCTCCGGGATATCCCCTTTTTTATAGCCGCCGACCGCCTTTTGAAGATGCTGCGGCAACGGATAATAGACCCCTGTTTCAATTCCTTTCTTCTTTAGAAATGCCCTCAGACGATCTCGTTGTTGAGCGCGAATCACGTAGAGATGGTACACGTGGACATTGCCGGGAATAGTCCATGGAGTCTGAATCTGCGGGATCCCGTTTAAAAGGCGATGATAGATCTCTGCTTTTTCTCGGCGTTGCTGATTCCATCTCGCGATATGTTTCAGTTTCACTCTAAGAATCGCCGCCTGCAAACTATCCAGCCGGCTGTTATATCCCATAACGTCGTGGACGTATTTGTGACCCTTTCGCGATCCCTGAACCCGAAGGGTACGAATTCGTTCGACTAAATTCTTCTTTTCGACGGTGATAAACCCGCCGTCGCCGCAGGCCCCTAAGTTCTTAGTTGGATAAGCGCTAAAAGCCCCCAGATCCCCAAAGGTTCCGGCATACCGACCGCTCTGCATCGCCCCAAACGCCTGCGCGCAGTCTTCAATGACTGTCAGTCGATGCTCCCGCGCAATTTTCGCTATTTCCTTCATGTCGGCGCATTGACCATACAGATGGACTGGTAAAATGGCTTTTGTCTTCCAGGATATTTTCTGTCGGATCAAAGACGGGTCCAAAGCATAAGACAACGGATCAATGTCAACAAAAACAGGTCTGGCCCCCGCGTGCAAAATAGCCCCGACCGTGGCAAAGTAAGTGTGAGGTGTGGTAATAACCTCATCCCCCGCTCTTATGCCTAGCGCCACCAAAGAAAGAAAAAGGGCGTCGGTCCCTGAAGCAACGCCGACGGCATACCGGCATTTCAAAAAATCAGCCGCTTCGCTCTCAAATCGTTCCACGTCTTTTCCAAAGATAAATTGATTGGAATCAAAGACCCCGTGAATGGCTTTTTCCAAATTCCTCCGAATCGAGCGATGCTGCTGCTGAATATCCACTAAAGGTATTTTCATGTTTTAGCTCCCACCGCCAGGATGGACGTCCCGAAAGGAATTGGGAGATACCGACTTACTATCGTATCAAAACGGCAAACGACCGAAAATAAATTATTTGCGGTTTTGGGTAATGGACTCAGGTCGGACTTGGGTTGTTTTGTCTGCCTCTGGGGCCGGAAAAAACGACGCGCCAGAAAAATCACCGGTAACAGAATAAAATTCCAGTAAAAGAGTTTCCTCACCCTGAAACCGTTCCCTGCCAGCAGGTGTTTTACTTCTTCCAATTGATAGCGGTGACGGGTATGGATGGCCTGATCATGTTCCCCCTTGAGCCATTCAAACGCTGGGAGATTGACCAGCAGGACCCCGCCCGGTTTTAAAACTCTCCAGGCCTCCCGGACCGCCCGCTGCTCATCGACACCCTGCATGTAGAGAACATCCATCGATAGAACCATATCAAAAACAGCCGCCTGAAAAGGAAGCTGGGCCACCGAGCTCTGAATGACGGAGACTTTCTGTCGTTGAGAAACGCGCCCAATGGCTTCTTTCGAGAAATCAACCCCTATCGACTCCGCCCGTGGGAACTTCTCGGATAATCGGTCCAACATTCCGCCGGTCCCGCATCCCGCGTCCAAGATTCTCACCTTTGAACAATTCTTTAATTCCAAATCCGCTAACTCACTGATCATGGCTTGCAGAGACTTATACCACCAATAGGAATTTTCCATTTTCGCCATCAGATCATATTCTCTGGCTTCCACCTTAACCCTCCGTTACCAATAATAGCGATGATGCTCCTGATAATACTTTAATGTCCGTTGAAGTCCTTCTTCCATTGAAACCTTTGGAGACCACCCTGTTAATGAACGAATCTTTTCGTCATTGGCGTAGTAATCTCCTATGTCAATCGCTTTCTGTTCCGCGGGAAAAGGGACGATGGAAAACGTTCCTTTGCCTCTGAGCGAAATTAACATCTTCGCTAAATCTACCAGAGTGATGGCTCTATCCCCGCCTAAATTGAAGATCCGGCCGTCGCAGGATTGGCGCGCGGCGGCTAACAGCAACGCCTCTACCGCGTCCTCCACATAACTAAAATCCCGCAATTGGGTCCCTTTTTCGAAAACCTGGATTTCCCGCCCCTCAATCAACTGACGAATCCACCATCCCAGGAAAGTCTGACGGGCGTCCTTGACCCGCATCCGCGGTCCGTAAGTATTGGTTAAGCGCAACACGCAGGTACGGATCCCATAAACGTTATTATAAACGATATGGTACCACTCCCCCGCCATTTTATTGATTCCGTTGACGTCGACCGGGTTCAGCGAATGCTTTTCATCGACCGGCAGATACTGCGGAACCCCGTAGATTTGACGGGTGCTGGCATAGACCACTTTGACGGCCGGATTGTACCGACGGCAGCTCTCCATGATGGAAAGCTGCGCCCGGCAATTGATTTCTAAGTCCGTGTAGGGCTCTCTCATAGAATCCAGATGACTGGTCTGCCCTGCTAAATTAAACAAATAATCCTGTCCTTGGATCCATTCTGCCATGTTTTTCTCATCGCGCACATCTCCCTTCACCACCAGAATTTCCTCTTCAATCCCATGGAGATTAAAAGAGTTCCCACCGTACTCAAGGATCAAAGCGTCCACAATGAGAATGTTAGCCCCCAGTCCTGCTAGACGGCGGGCCAAGTTAGACCCGATAAAACCGAGTCCTCCCGTAATCAAAACCTTCTTGCCGGAGAACACCTTGTCGAATTCTGTATTTTTCTGCATCTTTAGCGACTTGCTGACGCTGCGGAGGTTTTAATTCGCCGGAGATTGAACCGCGTAACGATTCCGTTCCTGACGATAAGCAATGCCAACCGGCGTTCTGCGTAAAACCATCAACTCCCACCAAAGCGAGAAAACATTTATCGCCGTGACCAGGAGGCGCCGAAAATTGAAAAATTGAGACCGCCCAAATAACCGGAAATAATGATGCACCGGATATTCGACAAAACGATATCCCGCCAGTTCCAGTTTTTTTACCAGTTCCAGACAAATAACGCCGGAGGCATGATGCAGCCGAATATTTTTCAGGGCTTCTCGGCGGATCAGGCGAAAATCGCAATCCACGTCGCGCACATGAAATTGGAACAGCAACCGAATCAGCATCAGATAAAGTTTCCCGATGATAATTCGATGCGGGGGATCGGAACGAAAGATTTTGTAACCGTTAATGACATCGACCCCTTCTTGAATCACGGGCAAGAACTTTCGTAGTTCAAACACGTCATACTGGCCATCGCCATCGGTATAAAACACCCATTCTTTTCTGGCATGCTCAAAACCCGATAAGAGAGCGGCCCCATAACCTTTGTTCCGATGGTGAAACACCAACTGCAACTGAGGATATTTGTGCTGAAGTTCCGATAGAAGTTCACGGCTTCCATCCGCGCTTCCATCATCGACAACGATAATTTCATAGTCCTGGCAATATTCCCTGGCCGCAACATCGGCAGCCGCGACCAGGCTGGCAATGGTTCCGGAATCGTTAAAACAGGGAAAGAAAATCGTTAGAGAAGGAGGGGACATTTTAGTGGAGATATTATATCATATTCCGGCGCCGGACCAATCTCGCCAGCCCGTAGGCTGGAAAAACCATCAAAAGGGGTTCTATCATCCACCGGTGCCTGGTTTCCACATAGCAGATGCTATGAACAAAGGCGATGATGAAGGCAAAGATGAAGAGAAAAAACGCCTCCGGCCATCCAACCTTCCGGTAATCTTTGAAAGTGAAAAAAAGTCCCAAGACAGAGAAGAAAACAAGCGGCCAATACCATAGTTGATAAAAAAACAACCACTGGGCCGGATATTCATACCCTGTCTGTGGGGAAAAACTCCAAAAATAAATGAATTTTCTGATGGTTCTCCGCGCAAAAGCCGCCGGGTCTTCCCGAATATAAGCCAATGCCTGCTCCTTGAAAAAATCATGTTGTTCTATTTCATTGAGTGAATACAAACGATTTCGAAAATGAGCAGGGGCCACGTCCAGAAGCGGTTGACGCGCCGCCGTCAGAGACGTTCCGGAGGTATAGGGGCTATTCCCACGCCATAGATGTTCCGCGGAACAGGTTGTGATAAAGATAAACCGATTGTAAATCCGGTAACCCCTGTAGACCCATGGCGAAATCATAACAACCACTATTCCAATCATAATGGCCGACCTATAGAATGCCTTGACGATTTGACGATTTCTTAATAAGTCATAAATAAAAACGGCGGGGATCAGGAAAACGAAGGTAGTGCGTAAAAAAATCCCAACCGCTATTAAAAAGCCGACCGCCGCCGCTGTCCTTGCCCGCGTCTCCCTGCAAAAAATCTGACGCAAGATCACGAGAAGGAAAAAGATAACTAACGTCAACTCGTGGAGCTTACTGCTATAAACGATGAGTCCCGGATGAAACGAATAAAGCAATCCTGTAATGATTGCCGTCTTCTCGTCGAATATTCTCGCCGCGATCTTCATCAATGGAACGACGGAGAAACTGGCAATGAGAACCTGCAGTAATTCGACTATCAGATAATTTCTATGAGTCGTAAAATGGACGGCGGCGCTTAAATAGGAATAAAGCATGTTGGGGAAAAAAAGGTACTCTGTTCCATTGTGATTAAAAACATACCCTCTCCCGGATAAAATGTTCGTAGCGATGGTGTCGTATTCCCAAACATCCGAATGCAGGTGCCGACCTAAAACAAAAATTGTGATTGTCCTGGCCAAGAGGCTTAGGAAGAAACAAGCTATCATTTTTCCCTTTAGCGTTTTTGGCATCAATAAAACGCCCCTTTTAGAAAGCTCATGATTCCACTACGATATTGACGCATCTTAAAAAGATACCGCCCGTGAAGGAAAAACTCCCTGGCAATAAACCGTTCCAGTTTCATCGGTTTGTTCATCAACCCGGCGTCTAGCTTGATTTGCTGAATAACACCCCACCGTTCCGGATGCCTCTGGGAGACCGATTGACCGTGTAACCTCTTCGAATAGAGACACTCCGGAAGATTGCTCATTTGAGTTAATGGGATAAAACGGAGCCAGAGAGCGTAATCTTGGCCAAAAGGATATTCTTCCGGATATCTTCCCGCCTTCAAAAAAATCCTTTTTGAAAAAACAACGGACCCATGGCAAAAGACATTAATCGTTTTTAAAAACCGCTTTATCTGCGCATCCTCGGTCGGGAATTTTACCGTGTAAAGCCCTTCCCCTTGCTCATCAACCCCTTTATAGAACGTCCCGATCAGCCCTACCGCGGATTTCTCTCGCAGATATTCCATCTGTAAACGCAGCCGCTGGCCGATGGAGACATCATCCGCGTCCTGGCGGGCAATCCATGGGGCCGTGGTTTGGCTGATGGCGCGATTGAGTGATTTCGTCAGGCCAAGACGGGTTTCATTTCTGAAGATTTTGATTCGATCGTCCGCTGCGGCCCACTTTTGCACTAAATTCATCGTACCGTCTGTGGAAGCGTCATCGACAATGATAAACTCGTAGTCGCTAAACTGCTGATCCAGGATACTCCGGATAGCCTTGTCTAAAAAGCGCTCCGTATTATAGACGCTCATGACAACACTCAATTCAGGGGTTCTATTCATTGGAGGATACTTTTGTAAAAATCGACTTCTTTTTCAACGACCCGCTCCAGATTAAATTCCCGCTCGACACTTTTCCTCGCTTCACTTCCGCATCGCTGAATTAACAACGGCTGTTGTAAAAGTTTTAGCGCCGTTTCATTAATGGACTGGGGATCGGTCCGGCACAGACAACCATTGACGCCGTCTTTAATGAGTTCCTTGACCCCGTCAATGCGACTTCCGACAACAGCCAGCCCGCAGGCCATCGCTTCAAGAAGCGCTTTGGGCATCCCTTCATAAAATGAAGGGAGAACGAAAATCTCATGCTCATTCAGAATCTCTGGAAGTTTTTCATTAGTAATCTGCTCGTGATATTCTAATTTGATCTTTTTCCTAGACGCTTCAAATAGAATATTTTCCCGCAGCGGCCCATCCCCTACAATGGTCAGGGAGCAATCAATTCCTTCCAACGCCCGTAAAAGGGAAGAGATATTCTTCTGAGGAGCTAAACGCCCGACAAAGATAACGCTTCTTTTTCTTTTTTGAACAACCCAGGGTTTAAAAAGAGAAGTATCCACGTAATTCGGGATTAACCCGATCGGTTTTTCTGAATCTCCGCAGAGCCGGCGCGCGTGCACCCTCCCTGCCTGTGAAGCGCAAAGAATGGCGTCACACTGCCTGAATATTTTTCTTTCCTTAACGGTTACCCGCCAGCTGGAGAATGGATTACGACTCTCAAGGCGATGGTGCAATGACCAGATGTATCCGCTTCGGACAAAGAGCGGGAGCCGCAGTTCTTTTTTACACCGCAGGGCCGCTTCGGCTCCTTTCACCTGGTGAGTCCTCAAGAAATCGACTTTCCCTAAAACATCCCGCAGTAATTCTCGGTTTCCATTTTCCCGGGTATTTCCCAACACAGGGAATATCTGGATGTTATCAGCCAATTTCTCTCGATATTGGAAATCTTCTTCATCACCGTAGGTTAGAAAACAGATTTTTCCCAAATACCGGCTCAGCCGGTTATAAAAAGCTGTCTCCCGCGTGAAAATGCCGGATTGATCCCAATCCTTTAGGGAAACGCCCTCTGTAAAAAAAAGCGCCATCCTTTTCTGAGAAAGCTCCTGCTCTGTGATCATCTAAAGACACTCCCGATGCCAGTGCTCCAGCACCAGAAGCCCCCATAATTCGTAGGCGTGGTCTTGTTTTCCAGACAGATGAGCTAAGAACAGGTCATTCATTTTGTCTTTTTTGAAATACCGCCCTATTCTTGTTTGGCCTGAAAAGAGCCCTTCTCTAACCGTTTCACGTAATTCTCCTCGAATCCATCGAGCCATCGGAACCGCGAACCCCATTTTGCGGTGATGGAGGTTTTCTTGGGGGATCTCTTTCTGAAACGCCGTTCGCACAAGGTATTTTAACTTCCAATTTCTTAGTTTCATTTCAGAAGGAAGACGGCTGACAAACTCCACCAGCCGCGTATCTAGAAAGGGGCATCGCACTTCCAAGGAGTGCGCCATGCTCATCATATCTACCTTGCACAATAAATCATTGGGAAGATAAAATTTCGTATCCACACTCAAAATGGCGTCCAGAGCGGTCTCTTTTCCCGCTTGATCAAAGAGTCGTTCTATCAATCCTGTTGACCGGTATCCATTCATGTCAGCCAGGAAATCGCCACGGTACAACGATTGCTTTTTTGACTCATCCAAGAAACCCACCCACTGCAGATACCTTTCACTCTTGTTGAGTTCACCCGCCTGAAGGAACCGCCCTATGGCGCCAAAAGCCGATTGTCTTCCGGCCTTTTTTAAAACCGCCTGACTTCCACTCGCGAGCCCCGCGCGAAACCACGCGGGAATTTTCTTCTGATAATCCTCCGCCAATTTAAAACCCAAATGCCTTCGGTACCCCGCGAATATTTCGTCCCCGCCGTCTCCACTAAGAGCGACCGTGACCCCCTGGCGGGTCATCTTCGACAAATAATAGGTCGGGATCGCCGAGGCGTCGGCAAAGGGTTCGCCAAAATGCCTTACTAATCTCGGAAGAAGTCCGACAGCGTCCGGCCGCACAATTTCTTCATGATGATCGGTCTGATAACGTCTGGCGATAATCCGCGCGAAGGGAAGCTCATTGAATTCCTGTTCTTCAAAACCGATGGAGAACGTTTTGATTTTTCGCGAAGAAAGCTTGGCCATGACCGCGACCACACTGCTTGAGTCGAGCCCCCCGCTTAAGAAAGCCCCTAGCGGAACTTCAGACATCAGCCGAGCGTTGACCGCTTCCCGAAAAAGCCGCCGTATTTCTTCAATCGCTTCCCATTCCGTGATCTTAAGCTTCGGAGAATAACACAACTCCCAGTAGGGCTCCACCGTTACTTTCCCCCGTTCCCAGATAAGAGAATGTCCGGGAGGAAGTTTTTGGATCTCTTGAAAGATCGTCTTCGGAGCGGGAATACACAAAAAGGTAAGGTAATCGTGGAGCGCCGCGAAAGAAAGCTCTCTGGAAATCCACGGGATCTCCCTGAAAACTGAGAGCTCGGAACCGAAAGCAAATTTTCCAGCTTTTTGGCTATAAAAAAGCGGCTTCTTCCCCATCCGGTCCCGAACCAGCGACAGCCGCTGCCGGATCTTATCCCAAATCGCGAAAGCAAACATCCCTTGAAGCCGCTTGGGAAGTTCTTGGCCGTATTCCTCATAGCCATGTACCAGGACCTCTGTATCCGAGTCAGTCTTGAAGCGGTGTCCCTTCTCTTCTAACTCCTTCCTCAGTTCCTGGAAATTGTAGATCTCCCCGTTAAAAACAACCCACACCGACTCATCCTCATTCGAGAGAGGCTGATGTCCTTTGCTGACATCAATAATGCTAAGTCTTGTGTGGATTAAGGTTAGCGATAAATCATTGCGCCTATCACTATAACATCCCTCGGCATCCGGCCCCCGATGCCTCAGACTGGAGACTATCCGGGAAAGAAGAGATTGGTCAACCGTCGGCGCTCCTAATTCGATGATACCTGCGATACCGCACATAAGGGGGTTTTATTATACCACTAGCCGCTTTTGATTTGTTATGGGAAGTATGTTAGGATCGGAATCACTCATGAGTCGTTGGGCATCTAAAAAGATTGTCGTTACAGGAGGCTCTGGCTTTTTAGGGAGCCATTTGGTAGAGAGATTAACCCGCCTAGGATATAAAGATATCTTTGTCCCTAGCATCAAACAATATGATCTGAGAGAAAAAGAGGCCATCGTCCGCCTCTATGAAGAGACCCAACCTGAAGTCGTCATTCATTTAGCGGCGGTTGTCGGGGGAATCGGAGCCAACAGAGAATCCCCGGCCCGGTTTTTTTATGAGAACGCCATCATGGGGATTCAACTACTAGAGCAAGCGCGAATTTATGGCGTGAAGAAATTTGTGGCCATCGGAACCATCTGCGCTTATCCAAAGTTTACCCCTGTCCCCTTTAAAGAAAGCGATCTTTGGAATGGTTATCCTGAAGAGACCAACGCCCCTTACGGATTAGCGAAAAAGATGTTATTAGTCCAATCGCAAGCCTACCGCCAGGAGTACGGGTTTAACTCCATTTATTTGCTGCCTGTGAATCTCTACGGACCTCGCGACAATTCTGATCCAAAATCCTCCCACGTTATTCCAGCTCTTATCCGAAAGTGTCTGGAAGCCACGGCCGCCGGCAGTAATGAAATCGTTGTCTGGGGGACCGGAACGGCCAGCCGGGAGTTTCTTTACGTGGAAGACGCCGCGAACGCGATCATTCTCGCCATGGAAAAATATGATAAGCCCGACCCTGTCAACATTGGATCCGGCATGGAAATCAGTATTAAAGAACTAGTTCTCTTAATAGCTGGCCTCTGCGGGTTTAAAGGAAATTTCCTCTGGGACGCCTCTAAACCCGACGGACAGCCCCGACGTTGTCTGGACGTTAGCAAAGCCGAGCGAGAATTTGGTTTTAAAGCTTCCACCCCTTTTCACGAAGGGCTCAAGAAAACAGTTGATTGGTATAGAAACCACGGCAAATGACACCCGTAACCGAAAACACTACCGCAAGCATCCGCAATTTCTACATTAAAAAGAACCAGTACTATCACGACAAGATACTCCAGATCTGCCAGCATCATGTCTTTAATGGCGCTAAAGTTTTAGAAATCGGCTGCGGTACTGGGAATTTAATCGGCCGATTAGAACGATGCTCGTTGAAGACCGGGATAGACATCCACCCGTCATTCATTGAAGCCGCCAGCGAAGATTATCCCGGCACTGAATTCGCCGCAGGCGACGCGCACCATTTTTCAATCGAGCGGTATCTATCGGCATTTGACCTCATTATACTCAGTGATACCCTCGCTTACCTGGCGGACGTTGAAGAAGTATTGAAGAATATCCGAAAATTCCTAGCCCCGCATGGGAAACTTTTCCTCACACAAACTTCCTCATTATGGGAACCCATTTATCATCTGGGGAGCCGGTTCAATTTGCGCTCTCCCATCCAACCCGCCAACTGGCTTTCTCCATCAGACATAGACAATTTGCTCCGCATCACCGGATATGAGCGGGTCAAAAGCGAATTTGAACTTTTACTCCCTGTAAAAATCCCTTTTCTTTCCTATTTCTTTAACCGCTTCGTCGCAAAACTCTGGCTGATCAGACATTTTTGCATCTTGCGATACCACATTGCCCGCTCTCTTGCGAACGGAAATAACCCGTCGTCTCCTTCTGTCAGCCAGCGCGCTGTCTCAATTGTAGTCCCTGCCAGGAACGAAGCGGGCAACATCAAAAGAATCATCACTGATCTGCCGGAAATGGGAAGCAAAACAGAGATTATATTCGTGGAAGGGCATTCCTCGGATAACACGTGGGAAGTCCTCAAGGAGGCCTACGAACAACACAAGCAGACCCGGACCATTCGAATGGCGCAACAAGAAGGGAAAGGAAAAGCGGACGCTATTCGTAAAGGATTTTCTCTGGCTCAAGGAGATATCCTGATGATTTTCGACGCCGATCTTACAGTTCCTCCTTCGGAACTCTCAAAATTTTACAACTTGATCGCCTCTGGAATGGCGGATTTTGTCGTTGGGAATCGGTTAGTCTATCCCATGGAAAAGCAAGCGATGAGATTCTTGAATAAGTTAGGAAACAAGCTTTTTGGCTTTTTGCTCTCTTTTATCATAGGACAACCTTGCCGCGATACTTTATGCGGCGTCAAAGCGTTATGGAGGGAAGACTATGAAAGAATGACCGCTCACCGAGTTCTTCCCATTGATTTTGATCCCTTTGGGGACTTTGATCTGTTATTCGGCGCCGCGAAATCAAACTTAAAGATCCTGGAAATTCCCGTCCATTATAAAGCGCGAACCTATGGGCGCACGAACATCAGCCGGTTTCAGGACGGCTGGCGCTTGTTGAAGATGTGCTGGGTTGCCGCTATGAAAATAAAATTTTACGGTTAGCCCGCGCCGAGTTCCGTATAAAGACTCGCGTACCTTCCAGCGATTTTTTGCATATCATACCGATGTTCCACGCGATCTCGCGCTTGACGCCCTAATGAAGACGCCGGCGATGGGTGAGTGAATACGGCAAGGATCTTCTCTGATAATTCTGTGATCCCCCCTGGGGTAAACAGCCAACCTGATTTCCCATCCTCAACGACTCCCTCCGCTATCCCAGGTAATCTGGAAGCGATCACCGGTATGCCGCACGCCATCGCTTCCAATAACACATTGGGTAATCCTTCGCGATAGGAAGAGAGAACAAATAAATCCGCCGTTCGATAGTAGTCCTCTATCTCCTCTATCTTTTCCAGCAACAATACCTCCGACCCTAACCCTTCTTTTTGGATTGTCTCCTGAATTCCTTTAACCAACTCCGGTAGTATCTCTTGATACCGGCTGTCGGTAGAACCGACTAAGACTAGGAATGACGGATCGATTTTCTCTTTGACTCTTCTCCACGCGGCAAGAAGATCCGCAGCCCCCTTTTCGCGGGAGAAAAAACCTACAAACAAAATCATTTTAACATTCAAGGGAATTTTTAGTTTTTTACGTATCTCTTCTTTTTCCGATGCATTCTTTATGGGACTGAATCGTTTAAGATTCACTCCATTGGGAATCTCGGCAATTCTCTTTTTACGCAGGAACGAATTCCTGGCGCTTTCCAAGAAAGCCGGAGTGATCCCCACGAAACAGTCGCATAATAGAAGAACCTCTTTCGCTATTCTCCCAAAGAGTCCTCTCCGATCCAAGTTCGCTTGCAGGGTTAGCGGGTCGTCAAAACCCAGTGAAGTAAATTTCTGGATGATTTTTTTCCCAAACATCTTGGCAAGCAATATCACCAGATAATTTTTGGAACTAACGCCGTGGCAATGAACAACCTGGATTCTGCGGACTATTCGAAGAAACACCCACAGATATTGAGGAGCGGCAAAGAAAAGATTGAAGACTTGGTTTTCCCATACTTTGATTCGGAAAACTTGTACCCCATCCACTGTCTCGGTATCTCTATCTCTGGAAGGGTTGAGACTCGCGGCAAGAACATAGAAGAGGAAAGAATTGTTTAAAGCCTGAATTAAAGAACGGCACTGATGAGACCCTCCAAATCCTTCCGGATAGTAGGCGCTCACCACCATGCAAACGCCGAGCTTCATCTTTTCTTTCTTTTTAAATCCTGGCATTGGCGATTCAGCAAGATAAACCAGGGGGCGGTCAATGATAGAAGCCCTATGTTGTGCATTCCTAAGAAACGATAGATTTCGTACGGCTGCCGCGTCGCGACCTGTGGAAGAAAAAAAGTCGCAATTTCGTTGAAATGAGTCAGTTTTAGAAAAAGAGTATTGGGTATAATAATGCCCGTCAATAAAAAATATGCCGCGACTGTTCCTATTAAATACCGGCGCTTCAACCCTTGCCGTAAGTACGGGAGCAGTAATAGAAACGCGGGGAAAGAAAGTATCAGGTATTCAAACGCCGAATGGGGCCCGAACAGCAAAGGATAGAGACATCCCATTGAAAGGAGAAAATCCGGGCAAAACTCTGTGTCTTTTGAAGCCAACCTTTTCTTGATCTTGGAATAAAAAGAAATAAGCGCCGTCAATAAAAGGGCGCCGATACCAAGGGCGGTCCGGATGATGACCGGAATAATCTCATGGTTTGGGACAATCAGCAGGCCCTCTTTCGTGCTTCTAAACCCAACAGCCCATTTCAACAGCATGGACTGGAGGGCAAGCCCATCCCAAACCAGTATCCCGTGATGGAACACGGAATTTCCGGTTCCCGGAGCGACCCGTTGTATCAGCCCCGCGACATAACCAAACCCCATCGCGTCTCCATAAAGGAATTGCGTAATCCCCAAAAAGATCGTTAGGAATAAAGCCGACCAGAAAAATACTCTCTTTCGTATCAGCAAAAACAGAAATATCAGGAGAAGAGGATATATTTTAATCAGCGCCGCGGCCGCGAGGCAAAACCCGCAGAAGGAAAAAGAATTTTTCTTGTAAGCGACAATGCCGGCCAGGACAAACGCCATCTGCCACAACTCTGGCATCGTTGTTTGAACATCATAAATAAGAGGCTGAAAGTTCAGCATTAACAAACAGACCGTCAGCTTGGCACTAAAACTGAATCCCCTCGCGTAATAAAAAAAGGTGGTCATCAATAGGGTTAATAAAGAAATAGCAGCCATATAAATCATCGCGAATTTATAGGCCGGCGCTTGAAAATGGGAAAGAACAACCACAGGATGCATGATTAAATTAAAGACGGGGCCATACAGATTTTCAACGGGCGGTTTCTCAAAAGTCGCCGTCGCCCCTTGCAGAAAATTCACCAAAGGCGCCGCTCTTTTAACAATATGGTTGTTGGGTAAATCTTTGACAAAAAGTCCCAGCGCCGCGTAGAGATGGTACATCGTATAAAATAGGAAGCCAGTTATTAGATACGCTTTTGGTCTTTTAAGGATGTCTAACATTCAGACCGCCAGGAAAGGTCAGGCAAGAGTATTCATTAATCAATCAGGAAGCGATCGAAACTGCCTCCAGAGGACGAAGGAGTTCTTGGACGACAACTTCATTTTGTTCATTTTCTTTGTTGACAGTGACAGTAGAAGTAGCCACCTCGATTTTATCGAGTAAGATATCCGCGATCTTTTGATCCCACACCTGTTTCTTTCTCAAGCCGGTCACCCCGAAACCCTTTGGTATTTTGTACTGCGCTATTGGAAAAGTATTATATACGAGGCGGAACAAATCCTTCTCCTCTCCTTTGTGGAATACGAAATCAGAATAAACACCCCCCTCAGGGATGAAATCCGGAGTAATCCATCCATGCTGGACTGCCATGTCAAACATAACCGATTTCGGAAAAGGTATCGCGATATGAACCTGCGGCATATCGTCAATCTGGGCCGCCATTTTTAACGTTTTAATAGCTTGCGCCACCTTTTCGCCAGGGAACCCGATCATCCATTGACCATTGACTTTGATCTTATATTTCTTGAGCGACTGAACACATTTCATAATCTGCTCATCGCTTGTTCTCTTTAACAGGATCTTATTGCGGTATTCCTCGTCTCCGTGTTCAAAACCAATAACCACTCTCTTGCAACCTGATTGGTAGAGAAGCTCAGCGGTTTCTTCGTCAATTTCATCGGCTCTTCCGAGACAATAATAAGTCAGGTACCAAAAACGCTTTCGATATTTCTGGCAAAATTCTCTAAGCCAGTCTTTGCTGATTAAGAAAGAATCATCTTTAAAACGGATAGGATCCAATGCCACTATAAAGAGATTAAGAAAGTTACGAGCGACTTCTTTGAGTGATTTTGACTTCAAGATCTTCTTGCTGTTGTGGTACCATCGCATCTTCAATAAAGTACCAATCTCGTCTAACACGGAATCCACGCTTCGTTTGCGATAATACTTTCCCATACCAGGGCCTTTCCCCATTTGGAACATCATGTACGGAGTATTACAAAAGGAACACTTTCCCTTGCATCCCAGTCCTGTAAAGATTCCTGAATAATCCAGCTGTTGTCTGTCAATGGAGAAGTCATCAATGTTTCCATACCAGGGTTTCAGGGGATTGCGAATAATCTGGCCGTCCTTCTTAAAGTGCATACTCAGAACCCCCGTATAATCGCCACCTGTTTCAACTGCTTGGCAGAGTTCCAGCATGGCGATTTCACCTTCTCCCGTGCAGATAAAATCAATCCCCTCAGGTTGAATAGCGGTATCAGGACAAACTGTAGGGTGAATACCTCCAAGACCAATCAGAATCTCAGGGCGAATGTTCTTAATACGCTGGGCAATGCGAACTGCTTTGCGGAAACTACCGGAATCTGTTGAAATCCCTATTATCTTTGGATCAAGTTCCAGCAGTTCTTGCAGGGATATCGGTTCGGCAAAAGGAGTGGTAGGTTCATCTCCCAACATGATTTCGTCAAGCCCTTGATAAACACCATAGGACCTGAACCCATTTTTGTTCAGGTGGTTCATGATAAAAAAAGGGCCCATGGAACAAGTCCCTAAAAAAACCACTTTTACACTATGATGCTGATCATTGACTCCTATGCTTCTCTTTTGAGAAGTGAGCAACATTTTGCCTCCGCTTGTCATGTAAGTTATTCTATCAAAAGAAACCTCTATTTTGCAAGAAATATACTCTTTACGGCATGCGGTTGTAGAAGTAACGTTCGATGGGCCTTGCCCGGGGGATGTAGCAAACATCCTGCGTGGTATGCCCAAGGGCTAGACATCCCGTAATCACATACGGATCAGGAATTTTCAAAAGTCTTCTGACTTGCTTTTCCTTTTGTACACTTCCAAAGCTTGTATAACTCCCCCAGCAGCATCCGATCCCCATCGTTTCGCAAATAAGATAGATATTTTGAATCCCAGCGGCGCTGTCTAACCAGGGGACAATGCGGTCATCGGGATAGCGATAGTCTACTCCATAGGAGACGATCACAAGCAAAGAAGGCGCGTCCGCGAAGAACTGTTTTCCGCCGGGTATCGTGGAAGCAATGAACTTCTTCACTTCGACGTCATCAATAAAGATAAACTCCAGCGTCTGCCTGTTGCACGAACTGGGGGCGTGGAGAGCCGCGTCGACAATAATAGTCTTCTCTTCCTCGGTCAGGGGCTCTCCGGTAAATACCCTTCGACTCCGCCTCCTCTTCATCAAATTTAAAAGACTATCCCGATCAACTTTATATGAAAAACCTTCCACCTTATTGTAGAAAATATTCGGACAAATCCCGCAGGTTTCTCCACTCTTATATTCATCCAGTATCCTCTTTGCCCACCGATAGTAGCTTTTATCCAAGAGATTATGATTTCCTTCTAATAGCGCCTCTAGTTCACCCACGATTTCCTCCTTCGTTCTAGCATCATACCTGTCCGGATGAAATAGAAAGCGTTCGACCACGTGGGCTCTTTTTCGAATTAACACGTCCACGGCGGTCGGATTTTTCTTCCCCTTGTAATAATAGAGGAATTCACTTGTATAAGCCCTGACCGTAGCATTAATTAATCTAAAAAAGGAGGGCAGAGTTTTCATCGGTCCTTGAAGAGATCGACCAGTTCATTTGATTCATACATTTTTTGGTTCAGCGTTAAGAGATTGACTAACCCTTTTAGAAGCAAACCGTTATATTTAGGATCAATGGCGTTGGCGCGGAGATGAACCGGTTGTCCGTCCCGGCTGACGTGAGTATAGAACCCACCTTCTCCTTGATGCAAGCACAAAACCTTCTCTATTAATTCCTTTGATATTTTTAAGTACCACGTGTCTTTTGATAATTCGCCGACCCTTCGTATCGAAATCGCGAAATCAACGATTTGATCCATGTGGTCTATATCTTCTTCAGGTGAGATAGGGATTAATCCGTTACTCCACCGTGTTTTCAGCCGTTTATCAATGATCGTTTTTGCTAATTGAATATACGCTGGATCCCGCTCTACAAAAACGTAAGTATCCATCAATATATCAACGAAAATGAAGGTGTGTGTCAGAGCCGCATCACTCACAACGCCTTTTGGGAAATAAAAACCAAAAACAACGTCGTTCTTGATCATCTTCTGACGAACCGACTTTATCCATCGCACCACCACTTTTTTATATTCCCCGTTCCCTGTCCGTCTAAAGAGTTCTATCAAAGTAAATATAAAAGTGCTGTTGGCTTTCATGATCTGGGTGAAAAGGCCTGAACTTAAATAGTGAAACGCGAAGGGTTCTTTGAAATTGCTCAAACATTTCTTTACCCATCCTCTATTGTCAAGCCGCTGAGGCTGGTTTCGACGAATTCTTCCCTGATTAGCCAAAAACTCATAGAATGCCGCGCATGGTAAATCAACGTTCCAGCGAAAAGGGAAAAACCCGTGTTTCTCGAAATAGGGGTTATCCATCCAAGTCTTTGTAATTACCTCTACCCGTTCTTGGAGGTATCCATAATCCGCACCCATTTCAAGAAATGTCTCCAGCAATCCTGCCGACCAATAATAACGAAAACGATACTTTCTCTTCTTGCGGATGTCATAGGTACCAAAGAGATCATTGTCGTCCATAAAGTAAGCTGTTGTTTGGTCAATTGCTTGGTCCAAGACATCTTTTACTTCTTTATCTCTGGTTCTTCTCCACAACGCATAAAGACCTCCTAAATATTCATCCGTGAAGTAGGAATAGATCAAGTTATTCTGTGCTAATAATGTGTCGAATGAAAAACGCGAAGCTCGACGGACTTGTTCTACTAAAAATTCCTCCTCCCCGAAATAAATAAAAAATGGGGCTAAATCGTCGAAATTATCAAAGAGCGTTCTCTGAGAAGCCGGATAAGTCCTGGAAACAAAGCCGTCGTGATTTAAATAGCGAGTCTTAAAATTATTGATGATCTGCTTTGCAATATCCACAGCTTGGGCGCTAGCGGAGTCAGTAGAATGCATCTATATCTTCCCTGATGTAAAAATGGGCAGAGATTGAACAAGAAGAGATCTAGGGTTGTGGACATACAACTCGATACCCTTCTTTTGAAAATACTTTCTCCATCTCTTAGCCCAAATGATTGTTTCCCGCGCTGTGTTATGTTTGTCTCTATATGTTTTGTCCCGGATGATGTCGTTGCGTCTGGTTTGATCGCGTTCTAGCCAAAAGTAACGCCGATCGTACAAATCAACCCCTACCAAGACGATTTTTCTCCACCTCAGGAGATACGCGAAGTTAATGCAATCAAAGAGGGTCGATGGGCCATGCGTCAGTCCGCCAAAACTAGCTCTAAAATCATCGTTGGGATACCTCGTTCCTTTAGGACAATCATAATAGAAAAGACACTCTGCTCCTTCAGGGAAAGAGCCGCTGAGCAGGGCGCGGATGCTTCCCAGTCCTACTTGAAGAATAAAAATTGTTTTCTGGTAATAGGGATTTCCCTTAAGTAGTTGCGCATACTTCCGAAATTCTTCCCTCCAGATAGCTTGGTTGTAATCATCACTGGCAACTTCCCTGACTAAATGGAAATCGGCGCGGATGAAGTTCTGGTGAACAAACCAGCTGAATGAAAGCGTGTTATGTTGTTCTATTCTCTTTATCTCAGCCGGCGCTAGAGCGCTAATTGAATATCCGGAACCAAAGATGAAAATCGTATCGGACCGTTTTTTCTTTCTGGCTTCTTCAAACGTTATTTCCTTAACCATTTATATCCTCGTATTACAGCCTTGCCTCTCCCCTAATAAAAACTCGGCTATTTTAAAATCAAATTCCGTATCAATATCAACGGAGCGTTCTCGCGGCATTACATAACCAACGGTCCCGTTGGAAACAAATGATCTGGTTTGAATCAACCACTCTTTATGCGCTACATAAACGGCTCCGTTAAGAAAATAGGTCCGGGGCAAATCTTGTCTTCTCAACGCCGTTTTCTCTTCTATTTCGAGCACCGGCTTCATTCGCTCATCAGAATCAAGTGAATACATCCAGTAAGGACTTTTCTGTGTCTCGGTGACCGAAACACAGGCGTTGGCATTTTTTCTGAGGCATTGTTCCACACCGCCGTCAATATCCATTACACTGCGCAAAGGAGAAGTTGGCTGAAGCATCATCACCAGATCATAACCTGGAAGCAGAGTCAGGGCGTGTAAAATCGGTTCGATACCCGGCGTCTCATCCCGTGACAATTCGTCCGGCCGGACAAAAGGGACTTCACATCCCAAAGACTTCGCCAAACGGATGATCTCTTCGTTCTCCGAAGAAAGAATCAAGCGGTCAATATACTTCGATTTTTTTGCTTCTTCAACCGTCCAAGTAAGCAGTGGTTTCCCCATAAGGGCTGTGACATTCTTACGAGGCAACCCCTTAGAACCTCCGCGCGCCGGAATAACCGCCAATACTCTTTTTCCCTCGATCATTGAAATTCCTCTTAAACTGTCCGAACTGCGACGATGTTCTTCATTTCCTTGACATTTTTGACCTGATACAACAAACGGCAAACCTTTCGGATTTCTTCTTCCGTCAGCGTTACTGCGGACGGCAAACTGATCCCGCGTCGGGAAATCTCTTCAGAGATGGGGAAATTCTTTTCCTGTCTGGCGCGGCAGTAAGGCGCATAGGGGGGCATTTGGTGAAGCGGATAGAAAACGGGCCGGCATTCGATTCCATTCAATAGAAATTTATAGATAAGCTCATCTCGTTTGCCGAAAATACTCTCGTTGATCAAAACCGTGTACAGCCAGAAAACATTCTCCGCCCACGGTCCCGCAGGCGGCAGCGTAACCCCCTCACAATCCCTGAGAGCGGACGTGTAGGCGTTGGCAATTGTCTGCTTACGATCAACAAATCGCTTATATTGCTCCAATTGCGCTACGCCAACGGCCGCCTGTAAGTTGGTTATCCGGTAGTTGTACCCTACTTCCAAATGCCAATATCGTTTGTCTTTGGACATTCCATGATCGCGCAGTAATTTTGCTCTTTCCGCGTGTTGATCATCTCTGAAAACAATCATTCCTCCTTCACCGGTTGTAATCATCTTGTTCCCAAAGAAGCTAAAACACGCGGCATCTCCTAATAGGCCAACTGGCCTTCCCTTGTAGACAGCTCCGAGAGCTTCGGCGCAGTCTTCAATCACTAACAGATGGCGCCGCTTCGCAATTTCAAGGAGAGAATCCATATCACAGGGATGCCCATAAAGATGGACAGGCATGATTGCTTTCGTTTTTGGAGTAATCGCTTTTTCCACTTCCTTTGGATCTAAGCCCCAGGTAGAGAAAGAGACGTCAACAAAAACAGGAATGGCTCCGGTATGGATGACGGCATTGGCGGAAGCAGCAAACGTGAGATCCGGCACAATGACTTCGTCCCCAGTCTTAATCCCCAGCGCGACAAGTGATAAATGAAGAGCCGCAGTCCCATTAGTGACGGCGATCGCTTTTCTTCCCTCAAAAATCTTTTCAAACATCCGTTCGAGTTGGTCAACATACTTCCCTTGGGATGAAATCCAATTGGACTTCACGCAATCCACAACGTAATTCAATTCATTACCGCCTAAATCAGGCTCTGCGATCGGGATTCGATGGAGCCGGGCGAGACACGCGTAGTCCATCAAGCGGCCTTCTGAATCTATCAGGGGGATATGGCGAATATGCTCATTCAAGAATCGCGCGATCTTTTCTGGCGGGGTCTCCACATGACAATAAGTAAAATCCTTATTCATGACCTCTTTGACTTTTGCCCGCAAAGTATTCCCTTTCAGCAAGGATCTCCGTATATCTCCATCCGTGAGCAATCCTTTTAATCGATCGTTTTCGTCAACAACGAAGACGACCCCCTGAGCGTTTCTGTCAATCATCACGACGGCTTCACGGAGAGTTTTCCCTTCTGCTATCGCCATCTCTTCTATTGGAGGAAACATCAGACACTCACCCTATCTCTTCCCCTGTTTTTTCAAAATATATGCTTGGATCGGCGAATAATTACCAACGGGCGGTAAAGAGGAAAAGAATTTAACGAACTCCGTATTTTTTACGCTCTCACCCTTGGTGACTAATGGATGAAGGACTCGAGCAATAAAATAGTGAGAACTGAGAAAATTATGATGAAACACATATCCATTCTCTTTGCGGCTGAATTGCGCGGGTTCAACAACTGTAAATATTTTACTGATGGCTTGCAAGAACAAATCTTTGTCAAAGTATTTATTATGGTATGCTTCTTTTAATTCAGAAAGCCCGCATTCCTTTCTGGCCTTATTGTTATTGAGCAGCCCATCCGTAAAACATTCTATCATAAGATAATATCCTCCCAATACAAGCACTCTTCTAATTTCATGCAGAGCTAACTTTTGTTCTTCCCAATTTAATATATTAATTAAACACCTTTCACTGTAAACTACGTCGAACATTTCGCTGTCAAACGAAAGTCGCCTCACGTCTCCTTGCATGAATTTGCAATTTGGTAATTTCCTATCTTTTGCAATCGACAACAATTCCTTGCTAAAATCAACGCCCCAATAGCTATTGGCAGGATAACCCTTGGACAAAACACTCAAAGCATATCCATTTCCGCATCCTAGATCTAAAACCCTCAAATTTCTATTCCCTAATTTATTTTTGCCCATGGCGCAGAAACTAGAAATCAACGTAATCTCCTTTTCTCTGATCACTTCGTCTTCCATGGTAGATTGTGGGGACGCGCCATATTTCGCGGCCTGTTCTTCATAATGCTTCTTAACGAGCTCGTCGCTTTGCACTGACAATCTCCTAGTTCCTGTCGTGTCATTACCTGCCTTCACTCTATTAATTCTTCCGTGAGAATCGTGTCCTTTTGTATATTTTTTTTAGCCCTCTTGCCGACAATTTCTTCTAGCATCTTTGGCTGCAACCCTGTTGCGGGTCTTTTAAAAACAAGGTCATCTCTTCTGATCATCATTCCCGCAGGAATGTCCTTCATTGCCGCGATACTTCGTCTCATCCAAGTCAAGTTTTTCAGTTCGGCCGCCGTTGGTTTCTTCATCGGGCTCCCTAGCGCCTTTTCTATCTCCCGTATTCCTCGCACAAGATTTCTGAATTCATCAGGTTCTAAGGAAGAGGAATGATCTGGGCCAGGAAGCGTCCGATCCAATGTAAAATGCTTTTCGACAATGACAGCTCCCAAAGCCACAGCCGTATAAGCAGAAAAATGGCTTTGTGTGTGGTCTGAATATCCCACCAACACATTCAAATCATCTCTCATAGAAACCATGGCCCTTAGATTCGCGTCTTCTATGGCGGAAGGATAATTTGTCGTACATTGCAGCAGGATTACCTGATCATTTCCAGTCGTTCGAACCGCTTCCAAGGATTCACGAATCTCCTCTACGGTAGACATTCCCGTTGACAGAATGATCGGCTTATTTAGTTTTGCAATGTATTTTAGAAAAGGGCTCTCGACTAATTGCCCCGAAGCAATTTTAAAAGCGTCCACATTCAGGCCGTTTAAGAAATCTACATCACTAAAATGATAGGGTGTTGAAAGGAATTGAATATCCAATTCCTGACACAGGGAAATAAGTCTAGGATAGATATTTTCTGATAGCTCCAGCTTCTTGAGCATTTCAAACTGAGACTCTTGGGGATCGGTAGTCTTCAGTTGGTAAGCGGCTTTAGGTGATTGTCTGGTTGTGACTGTTCCCGCCTTAAATGTTTGGAACTTTACACAATCGGCCCCTGATTTTTTCGCCTGCCTGACCAACTCAAGCGCTAACTCTGTGTCTCCATTATGATTAACCCCTGCTTCCGCAACAATAAAAACCGGCGCTCCTTCACCGATCGTTTTCCTTCTTAGCTTGATTGTCTTCGACATACCCACCTTTCTCTAAAGCATTATAGCACTCCCAGCGCTATTTCCATGCGGAGGGGAATTTATGTTACTATATTATGAGATAAAATGAAAATATGCATCTGGTGCGAAGTCACCGACCAACCTTGGGGAGGAAGCAACCAATTCCTTCGCGCACTTTCAAAGGAGTTGACAAAACGGGGCTACGACATTATGCACAAACCCCAAAAAAGGTGTGATATTGTCCTGTTGAATGCCCACAACACAGGTCCGGGTTCGTATCTATCTCCTAATCACGTTGCTGAACTAAAACAGCACGGCCGTATTTCGTCCTATGGATCCCTTATTCCAGCATCTCTATGGAACTTGCTGCCACGGCGAGGCCCTTTTTTATTTCATCGCCTAGATGGTGTCCCGGAATCCTATCGAAGAGTTAAAACGAAAGCGGATGATATTCAGTTTGCTGTCAATCCATTGGCTGATTTTACTATCTTTCAAAGTAACTATTGCCGTGACGACTTCAAACAATATGGTATCCACCCCCTCCGCTCCTGCGTGATTTACAACGGCACCGATCCTTCGTTATTTTACCCAACGGAAGATTCATTCCTAATGGATTCTACTTTCCGCTTAGTCGCAGTTTCATGGTCAATGAATATCCATAAAGGATTCTCAAAATTAGCTGAAATATCCCAAATCCCCGGTGTGGAAATCCGGTTTATCGGACGCTGGCCCCCTGCCATTGACACGGCCAAAGTTACTTTATTGGGAACTAAGTCATCTCCGCAGATCGCTGAAATTCTGCGGCAATCCCATGCCATGATCCACGCCGCAGAAAACGATCCCTGCTCTAATGCGATTATAGAAGCGCTTGCCTGTGGCTTGCCTATCCTTTTTAATGATTCCGGAGGGAATCGCGAGTTAGCAGGAGATTATGGAGTCGTGTTGACGAATAACGCGAAGACGGATATCGAACAACTACGATATTCCTATAAAGAGCTCCGAGAAAAAATCCTTGAGCACCGGGTTCGCTTTTTGATCAGTCGCGCCGCCGACCAGTATCTCGATGCTTTCCAACACGCGTTAAGTTCTCATTGAAGCATGACTAAAAAGCAAACAATCACCTGGCTTGTCCCCCAACGTCCTTGGAAACGTTTCTTGCGGCCGTGGTCCTCTTCACAGTGGCATCCGGATCATTCACTGGGAAGTGTTTGGATCAGGGGACATCAAATAGCCCCCTACCTCCAACAAAAGGGATATTCAGTGCTTTGCAACAAAATCTCCCCTTCGCTGGATATTGCTATTTTCTTACGCCGCTACGACGCGGAAGATGTCATCCTGGCTCAACGATTAAAAAAACGAGGAGTCAAGATCATCGTGGATGTTGTTGCGAATTATTTTAGCCAGGCCTCTTCTCAACAAAGAGACACTTTTCTAAGACTCATTGATTTAGCGGACCAGATATGGACGGTGTCCCCCTTCCTGAAGGAGGTCGCTTCGGCCCATCACCCTGATGTTCATTTCATTCCTGATTCCGTGAATCCTCATCACTTCTACAAACGAGACATTCCTAATACTACGACGATGAAAAAACCGCCTCTCGCCATCGGATGGGCTGGGATTTCTCACAAGGCCTCTTTTTTAGCGATGTTGACGCCTGTCCTGAGACCAGCGATAGAACAGAAAAAATTACGCGTGGTGGTCATCAGCGATTCTCATCCCAAACTTCCTTTTCCTTTTGAATTCCGCCGCTGGCGGTATTCTTGTTTCCCACGCGATATTTCAACGTGCGATCTTTGTGCCGCTCCTCGTGACCTGGGTAACGATTATGAAAAAAGTCATAGTTTCTTTAAGATCGGTGTTTTCATGGCTATGGGAGTTCCTGCGCTAGCGAGCAACGTCCCTTCGTATCGCTTGCTACTGGAAGACGGTAAAGCTGGGGCTATTTGTCACTCTCTGGAAGAGTGGGGGTATCATCTTAGCCGTTACATAGCTATGCCCAAGTTGAGAATGGAGTGGAGCCGTCAATCCTATCAGAAGATGGTTCCTTTTCTCACCCCCTCTGTTGCAGAACAAATCGCCGAACAGCTGCGCCGCTTTTCTTAAACATGTTTCCCCCCCCAATTCTTATACCACTCCGTGAACATCAAGACCCGCCACAATTTTTTACCCTGAACTACGTCCTTTTTGTTCTTTTCCATTAGCTTCATGATCTTTGGGATATCTAAGAATTGATCGACTCCTGGAAAATACAGATTGCTTTTTAAGTAATCCTCCATCCCCGGCTTTAAGAAAATTTTAGAAAAGTCAAAAGTGAACCCTCTCTTACGACGATAAGCGAAGCATCGCCCAAAATGCCTTTCAGCGATTACCTTGAGCGGGTATTTTCCCTTTCGTCGTATTTTGAACTCAAAAGGAATTGACAGCGCCAAATGGACCATTTCTTTATCCAAAAAAGGCACCCTTACTTCCACTGAATTCGCCATGCTCGCCAGATCGACCTTCTTTAGAATCACCGCTTCTAGCATAGCTTTGTACCAAACATACAAAAGCCCGTTTAATTCGGGGTTCCGCGCTCCTTCACACACAAAATGATCCAGCAAATCCTTTCTAAAATCCATCAAGCTCTCCGGAGCATATTTCTTCGCGGAGAGAAGATTGTTCATTTGAACATCGGCATACTGTGGCAAAATAGACCGCTGGTGAATATATTTTTCTACCATTTGAAAATACCGCGGTTGAAGCATTCTAAAAACAGGGCTTCTCCCCCACTGATTAATACCCATTTTTTGATACTTCGAAAATAGAAACGCCGAATAGAAAGGTGTATCATACCCCGCGAAGTTTTCATCACCGCCATCTCCACTGAGAATCACTTTAAACCCTTTTTGGGCAGCCGCTTTTGAAATGATATAGGTCGGCAGAATAGAAGGATCATACAAAAGATCATCCACATTCTTTAAAGCATCCACGCAATCTTGCAAGGTTGGATGAAACAATACCTTTACGAGATTCTGCTCGGATAAATTTCGAATCTTTCTGACCCAGCCATACTCTGAGAATCCATCTTCTGAATAAAGGTGGAATGCCGTGAGGTTTCCTTTTTCCATCAGAATTTTTGTAATCAACGTTGAATCAATCCCGCCGCTTAAAAAAACTCCCACCGGAACATCGGACACCAGCTGTTTTTCCACCACTCTTTTCAGAGTCTCTTCGACTTCGGCGATCATTGCTTTTTCAGGACGAGGTTGAATGTGAAAATGGTAATCCCAGTATTTATTTTTCTCTTTGATACTTCCACTGTCGCTATCCACCACGCAAAATTCGCCGGCGTCTAATCTGTAAATATCCTTAAAGGGAGTTTTGGGAGGAGGGATTTGATCGAAAAGGAAAAATTCAAAAATATTCTCGTCGGAAATTTTAATGTCCGGAACGTAGGCGAGGATTGCTTTAATCTCCGAAGCGAAACAGAATAGCCCCTCCTTAACATGGTAATAAAGCGGTTTGACTCCGATGGGATCACGGAAAAGAATGACTTCTTTTTTTCTAGAATCGTAGATACAAAAGGCAAAAATCCCCTCGATCTGGTCAACAATTTCAGTTCCCCATTCTTCATAACCATGGCATAAAACTTCCGTATCAGAGTGGGTTTTGAAAACATGTCCTTTGCCGGTTAAAAATTGCCGCAACCGGCGATAATTATAAATTTCTCCATTGAACACGCACCAAATCGTTCCATCTTCATTACTGAGCGGCTGCCTTCCGGAATCCAAATCAATAATAGAAAGCCGCTGATGGCCTAATCCGATCTGATAATCTCCCTTCGGTAAGACTTGAGTATCATAGAAAACTTGGTTTTTGTTGGAGCCGCCTAACAGAAAACCATATTCGTCGGGTCCCCTATGCTTTAAGCTAAAGGAAGCTCTTACTAAATCATGAATCTGAATAGGATACTGCTCGGAGATAACTCCAAAGATTCCACACATGGTTGTTTTTTTAAATGGGAGACGAGATCCTCTTTTCTCTGTTTAAATAATAGAAAAGAAACAAGGCAAAAAATAGAGAAGAGAAGACATACTGGGCCATCCTTGCCGTCACAATGCCCCACAGTCCGTGTGAGATCAAAACAAAAAATAACACAAAGGGAATTAAAGGATTTAGCATCTCAAATAAATAAAGAAACCTCAATTTCCTTTGAGTTCTGAGAACAGTCCCTAGATACGTGGCGGGGACTGTGACCGCGAAACTGAGCCATAGCCATTTCGCGTAGGGGATTGACTCCCTATATTTTTCCGAGAAAACAAGCGGTATGACAACCGGCATTAAGAAAAATCCCGTGATCCCCACCAAGAAAAATAAGCTGATGAGCAATGGAAGTTTTGGTTTCAGATACTGCCAAGCGCTCCTGACATCTTTTGCCGCGGAAAGTTGCGGGATCATCATTTGATTAAAAATAGAGTAGAAAGTTCTAATCTGCTCTGGAAATAAAAGGGCGATCGAGTAAACTGCTATTTGCTCCACGGAAAGATGTTCATTAATAATCGCTTTGTCGGTAAGAACCAACCCTCCCAGTAAAGTCGCTGCTGTCGCGTGAAATCCGTACCGGATAGTCTCTTTTTCTTGTTTTTGATTCTCCCTTTTCTTAAAAATATAGGAAGTGACCCCAACTGAAAAAATCGCCGATGCTCCCATGACCCCCGCCAGAAGAACATTGAGTTGTCTCTGATTCATGATGATCAGGAGCCACAAAATGAGAAAGGAAAGCAAAGCTCTCGAAATGTCCAAATAAGCAAAGAGGTTTAGTTGTTTTCTCCCCCGCAGCCAATGGATCCAAACCTTCTGCGTTTCATAAAACGGAAAAATAAGCGCCGCGATCATCAGACCGATGGAGATAGCGCTCCGATTGCTTCCATAATAAAAAGCCATCCCTCCTAATACTAGGCTCCCCACAAGAGTCGCGATTAATTTGTAGTTGAAAATCTTTATCAAATTTCCATACTGCCCTTTGGCGGCAGATAGAGACACGCTGGTATCCAATCCGCTCAAACAAAAACTCCCTACGAGCTTTACTAACGACAGGATCAGTTGATATTGTCCAAAGACCTCTTTTGAAACATGGTGGGCCCACAGGCTGCTGCTCCCTACCCCGATCAGGAGCGTCACCAGTTGCGCGACACCAAGGTTGGTTAGGATTGTCCACGACTGCGGTGAAAATCGTTTAAAAAAACGGCGCATCAGAACATTAATTATAACATCTTTTAGACCTTGATTCTTTCACTATCTTTCACTATCCTATTGTATTAACCGTTTATGACGTCCCAACCTATCTCATTTTACAAGAAACACTTCCGGAGCAAAGGGGCTTTTTTTTGCTGCAATTTATCCCTACTTGCCATTGTGCTTCTGTTGATCAAACCCCTTTTCTATCATGAATCTTGGCATCCCTTTTTTTTAGGATATAGTTTTCGATACTTTATTTATCTTAGTCTCTACATCGTTCCTGCTGTCTTTTTTGCTGTGGTCATTTCAATCGGAAATAAAAAGTTCCAAAGAACCTTTTTTATTTGTTTTGCTTCTCTCTTTTTGTTTTTTGAAATAGGATTAACCCTCTTCCCGCGCGGTTCCATTACAAAAGATTTCACTCATTTCTCCAAACCCTATGTGATGTTTACCGGAAAACCTAATGCCTCAGTCATGCTTGTAGATGGGGCGAATCGCCAAGCCGGCAAAAAGGCGCTCTGGACGATGAATGAACTGGGATTGCGAATTGAACAACCGCTCCCCAAACAGAAAGGAGAAAAAGAAATACGTGTTTTTGTAGTTGGCGGTTCCGCGGTTCTTCATGGATCCCCGCTCGTCAACACCCTCTCCGGGCAATTGGAACAATGTTTTCATCGAGATGGCATGCTAGAGGTAAAGGTTTACAACTGTGGGATACGCAGTTTTGTTTCTGGGCAAGAACTCAGCCTGATTCTTCATACGCTCGTCGAATACCAACCTGATCTTGTTGTTGTCTATGATGGCGGCAATGATATTCATCAACCTTACACCTACGATCCGCGTCCGGGCTACCCTTATAACTTCGTTATCTACGAGGCCGGTTTCGCGCGCGTCAACGGAACCGCGTCATTGGCGGAACTTCTCGGTGGATTGTTCTACAAAAGTAAACTTATCCAATCACTTTTCCAGCCAGGAAGGTATAACTATGACACTATCATTTCCGTTGATCGCGCAAAAGAGATTAAACAGGCGTGCGCTTATCGTTCCCCTGGATGGGAAACCGAAATCATCACAAGATATATCGGTAATCTTGAAAAGATGTGTCACTTGGCAAAGGGGTTTGATTTTAAACTGGCCGTTTTTTTGCAGCCCGTGATCTACTTTAAAACACCCCTTGTGGGGCGGGAAAGAGCTTTGCTGGGGGACGACGATTTCCAAAATTATATGGAGCGCCAGTACGCGAGAATTAAACCCATTTTGAGTGACCTCAACACAAAATACGCCAAAGAAAACCGGTATTTTTTTGCTGATCTTAGCAACACCTTTACTGGCTATGATAAAGAGGTCTTCTGGGATTTCATCCATATCGATAATGAAGGGAATAAAGTAATCGCCGGCAGGATGTATGACTTTCTCAAAGAGAAGAAAATTCTAGACTTGGCTCATAGACAATGAATCTTTTTGTGTTATTGCTTATTTCCCTGCCGGTCTTTCTTGGAGTTCTCTCTCTTCTTATTTCGTGTGCCCCATTCGAATTTGTCAAAACCCGCTTGGATGCTTTTACCGTTGATGGGGATGTTTATTTTTTTACAGAGCCGTTTTTTAAAAACGTGATCCTTAAATTGCGGCTTGTTGGAATTGCCTTTATTCTTGTCGGCAGTTTTATCATCCTTAATCGCCCGAAGATAAAACAATACCTCTTGTTTTTTCTGGAAGAGATGACCTCCTGTTTACGGAATTCCATTTCTTGCTTTGATGATTTTATAAAAACGGAGGGGAGGCTGCATCTTTTCATTCTTCTCGCCATCGTCCTGTTAGGAACAGCCACGCGAATCTTTTTTCTTTCTGTCCCCATGCGCTATGATGAAGCGTACACTTTTACTGAATATGCCTCCAAGCCTTTTTATATTGTTCTCTCCAATTATTCCTCCCCGAATAATCACGTATTTCATACCCTGCTAGTTCGCATGAGTTACCTCATTCTAGGCAACCATCCATGGGTCCTTCGATTACCCGCGCTATTGGCCGGAGTCTTTACCATACCTGCCGCTTATGGTGTCATTCGCGTTTTCTATAATAAGCATGCCTCCCTGCTGACGGCGGCGTTTGTTGCATCGTCTTCCATCTTGATTGATTATTCCACTAACGCGCGCGGCTACAGCTTAATGGTCTTATTCTTTCTTCTACTCCTAGCTCTTTCCAAATACCTTAAAGATCACGAAAATATTTCCGGCTGGTTCTTTTTTGTTTTACTCTCCGCTCTCGGTTTTTATACCCTCCCAACAATGTGGTACGCTTTTGGAGGAGTCGCCGCCTGGATCCTATCCTCGGCTCTCTTCAAGGACACGAAGCTGCCCCCCCTGCGTTTAGCGCGAAATCTTGGGATCGCTTCATTAAGCGCGCTTCTTCTAACCCTTCTCTTTTATCTCCCGGTTCTCGTTGGCTCCGGCGCTCGCTCGCTCGTCGGAAATGATTACGTAACAGTTCATTCCTGGCCTTTTTTTACCCACCACCTGCTTCTGACGTTAAACTCGACATGGGATCAATGGACAAGAGATTTGCCCTTTTCAATAGAAATATTACTGACGGCCTGTTTTTTTGTTTCCCTGACACGGCATCGCCGCCTCACCCAGCACCGCATCCCTGTCATGATCGCTCTCGCCGCCTTCCTTGTCCCATTTTTGATGTTCCATCGCACCATCGGGGCTGACAGGAGCTGGTTATTTCTACTCCCTTTCGCGCTTGGAGTCGCCTCTTCTGGCCTTGTTTATCTATTCGGATGGATCCGTCTTCCTCGCCAACCCCTATTCATTCCTGTCTTGAGTTTTCTATTGTGCTGCCTGTTAAGTTGGAATCTCACGCGGAATCGCGCCGTTTACTATTCCAACGAATCAGGCGCTTTTCGAAGCGCCAATGACGCGGCGCTTTTCTTTAAAAACTACCTTAAACCCGGAGATAGGATTTTGTCCAAATGTCCAACCGACGCGCCGTTGGAGTATTACTTTCTTCTCCACGGGCTTCCCAAAAATTTCTTGTATTCTAATGTATCAACAGCAACCCGTTTTTTAGCGGTTGTTCACCGCCAAAGACAACAAACTTTAGAAGATGTTCTAAAAAACGGCGGGGTATCTACTGACGGATTGACCACGGCAAAAATGATCCAACAATTCCCAGAGGCCATTTTGTATGAACTCGAGCGCAGGCAATAAAAAAGTCTCCATTGTTATTCCGGTCTTTAACGAAGAAGCCACCATCGCCCAAGTCATTCAGAGTGTGCTCGACTTAAAATTAAATGGTTTGGAAAAAGAGATTATTGTGGTTGATGACGGCTCGAACGACCAAACAGAATCTCAAATGAAACCTTTCCATTCACAGATCCAATTTTTGAAGCATCCGCGTAATCAAGGAAAAGGAGCCGCCGTTAGAACAGCGTTAACCGTGGCGAGTGGGGATATTATCGCGATTCAAGACGCCGATCTGGAATACCGTCCCGACGACCTGGTTCATTTGATTAGGGAATTTGACGACCCCGCAACCGAGGTGGTTTATGGTTCGCGCAACTTAAACCCGGAGCGGAAAGGGTATCCCCTCTATGTCTTAGGTGTTACCGTTTTGACTTCTTTAACGAATTGGCTTTTTGGGTGCCGTCTGACCGATATCTATACCTGCTACAAACTGTTCCGTTCTTCCGTGATCAAGTCGGTCTTTCTTGCCAGCCGGGGATTCGAGTTTGAAGCGGAGATTACGGCAAAAATCCTCAGAAAGGGCGTTCAAATCAAAGAAATCCCGATTCGCTACTATCCAAGAACCTTCAAGGAAGGGAAAAAAATTCGTTTTCGCGACGGCGTTATCGGCGGTTGGACCCTGATCAAGAATCGCTTCTGCTCTGAGGGGAATTAGTCCATTCATATGGATGTCTATGTCAACCGTCCGACCGAAACACTTCCCTCGATTTCGGAACTCGATTCAATCAAATTCGCTTGAATCCCTTTTGAGCGAATCAGACTCGAATATTTCCTGTAATACTCTTCCGGATCTCGCCTTTGTACAACCTCTGTGAATTCCTTATAGAATCGCTGAACTCGTTCCTCTAATATCGCTGGGTTGATGTTTGTTAACTGGATCCGGCTTTTTGTAAAATTAATCCGTCTGGCGCCATCTTTAGTCACCAATCCTTTTTCTAAAGATTGATGATATAGTTCAGAACCCGGAATAGCCGTGGCGACAAATACTGAAACGCTGGTGAAATGTAATTTCTCTTTAGCAAACTCAAATCCTTCTTCAATTTCCTCTAGTGTTTCCCCAGGCATTCCCACCACTAGTGTTCCATGGGTGAAGATGCCGTATTCTTTGGCTTTTGCGATTAGACCAGGAATACTATCTAAGTTGACCGGTTTGTGATGCAATTCTTTTAGGGTTCGGACATTGGCGCTGTCCAGGGATAATGTAATCTGATAAAGGCCTGACTTGGCCATTAAGTCTACTAGTTCAGGAGTCAATGTATTGATCATTGTCCCATTAGGTGTGCACCATTTAATGTTTGTTTCTTTTAATCTCGTAAAAAAATCAACGGAATGCTTACGGTCTAGCGTCAAATTATCATCAGCAAATTGGATCTCATCAATATCGTACTTCTCCTTTAATCGAAAAATTTCCCGCATAATGTTATCCACCGAACGAACACGGTATTTTTTATACAAGTTCGTACTCGCGCAAAACGTACAGCTAATCGGACACCCTCTGGAGGTCAATAACTGAGCTACACGACCGCCTTGAGGAACCGGTGAAAAAGGTATGTTAATCTTAAAATATTTTTCCATTGGCAACAAATGATAGGCGGGAAACGGCAAGGCATCTAAGTCTTGTACTGTTTCCCGCTGGTGGTTGCAAAAAAATTCTCCGTCTATATAACCGGCCAAGCCATCCGCGTTACGATCGACAACCCCTGATTTTAGATGATTAATAAACTTAACCAAACGATATTCCCCTTCCCCACGGATAACAAAATCAACTGTTCTCTGGGTTCCGTGATACTTTTGATCAAGTTCAAAGATGTCTTTAGGATAAATTGTTGGATGCAATCCGCCAACGACCACTGTTGCGTCCGGAAAAACCTTCTTAACAATTCGAGTTAAAGTGAATAAATTGTCCAAATCTGTTGAAAACAAAACAGACGTCCCCACCACATCAGGAACTTTACATTGGCGTAATTTCCTCTCGATATCTTCCGGCGTTAAACCGTAGGTCATCAGGCCATCTTCATAGATCTCCTGATCATATCCCTCTACCGTACAATCAACCATAGAGACATTAAGACCCGCGGACTCAAGGGAAGCGGCAATATAGCTTAACCCTAAGGGAGGGATACAGCGCTTGATCATATTCTTTGGAATCGTAATGGGTGGAGCAATTAACAGTGTTTCAATATCATCTCCTGCCTGTTCTTTATAATCATGCAGGTCCGGTTTTTGGCCGGTAAATTGAGTCGTGCCCGTTTCTGACTTATTGGCCAGGTATTCCCGGAGTTCATTGTTGCCCAAGGCTTCGTTTAAACGTGTTCCTATAAATTGGTTTTCCATTTTCATTGAGGGGAAATTTCAGGTCACCGATAGTAATTCGTCATCCATGCCTGATTCATCCACAACAGCAAACTTGGGGGTGATAATTCTTTTCCTTTCCTGAGCAATGACCATGAATTTTATCCTAAACTCTTCCGCCAATTTCTGAAAGAGGTCATTGTCTGTTTCCGCCCTGCGTATTTCATCCCATCTACTTTCATCAAAAGCCACATAAAGTGGACAACATCTGGCTATTCCACGCAACTCATCCGCCGGCAGGGTCGGTTGAGAGAGCGCCTGGTTGGGGTCTCGATAATCTCCGACTAGATGATTTTCGTGGATTAGACGCACCTCTCTCGCAAGATGACGAGCCTCGGTTCCACCCAATGGGATGAAAACGTTGAACATAACACCCACGCGACCCGAATGATTCATTCTTTTTGCCAGTCGTACCGTTTTCATAATAGTCTCGCGACTTTCCCCGGGAACACCAATAATTGTATTTGCTGTGCCGCGAATCATTGGATGCGATCCTTCATCTTGATTATAGTCTTCTTTTTCTACAACCCTGATTCTGAACTTTGAGGTGTAAAACCAGCCCTCTTTGTCTGGTTTTTGGGGTTTCTCCGAAAGTTCTCTTCTAAACCCGCCAGGCAAATCCTCTGCTTCTAGCCTCCATCTATCAAGTTGTCCATAGGTAGTTAAATTATCAAAGGCATTGAGGATAGTCTCATCTGTCATATAACGACTCATAATACGTGTTCTAATGTCTACATCCCCCGACTCGACTCCAACGCTAATGCCTTCACAACCCGCTGCTGCCAAAGCTTTAACCCTGAATTCTTCTTGTAGTGTTTCAGGACGCGTTTCCAACCAAAAAGGCAATTTTGCCTGACACCCCCAATTTCGGACAAACTCCCAAAATGATTCCATAAATTTCTCTGTTTTTCCAACCGGAAGCGCATTTTCCGCAATAATGTACCAGTATTGGATACCATACCTAGCTGTCTTCTCTTTTACTTCTTTAACAACCTTATCCATCGGCCTCTCTCTAAAGTTGGAACGACCATCTAATACCCTATAACGATTTTGTATACAGAAATCACAGGCATAGGGACACCCCTGCTGCCAGATCACTACTCCCGTCGGCCTCACGACTCCGCCCATTGGCTTAAGAAAACGTTTCCCTTGCCAAATCGTCCAATCCTGCTCAGGGAGTAAGTCCAGATCCATTGGCTCTCTAAATCGCGGCGTAGGGAAAACTGGGTTGCCCTGTTTATCTTTTGTCCATATATTAGGTATATTGGTGATACTTTCTCTTTTGTATATCGCATTCGCCAATTCCACAAGTGCAGGGTATCCTTCCCTGAATCCCAGCATATCAATATTCGGTTCATTGATATACCCTTTTTCTCCAAATGAACTCACATGGGGACCTCCGAAAATAGTTGGGATGGGCTTAGTATATCCTGCTGATTTTAAGAACTTTGGATCAGCAATGGCATTCGCAAGAGAAACACCCAGGAAATGAGTCATCTCTAGGACCGAAACACCTATTAAATCGGGTTGAAATTCTACGATAATTTTCTTAAAATCTTCAATGACATCTCCCTTTTCAAAATGTATTCCGTATTTTGAATAATTAGTCGGTATGACTTGCAATGTTCCAGCCCGTGCTTCGTCGCCAGTAGTTTTTAAAGATGTATATTGTTCTGTATGATAAAAAGTGGTATCAAAAAATTGCACTTCATGCCCAGCGGACTTTAGGCCGCTAGACAAAATCCCAAGACCTGCGTGTACAAGGGTATCAAACATATTATTGGAGTATACTAACAAAACTCGCAGACCTGTTTTACCTTTTCGTGGTATTGCCGCTAACTTTTCTTCAATCGGTGTATAAGCTCCGCCTGGAGGCACATAGACATATGGATCTGTTAAAGCTGGAGGGTGATTAAGATAATCAGGATCAATTTCTATGAATTGAGCTAAGATTTTATCGACTGATTGTTGGTCCATGTTGCTTAAAACCTATCGTATTGCCAGGTTGGATTAACTTCTGCAATCGTCTATTGATGGCCAAAGGGAATCTACCATAAAAAACCAACGAAAGTCAAGAGCATTTTCGGATCTTGGAGGAATTAATCCTTTCATCTCTTCAAGAACAGATTCATATATGTTTCTCTCCGGGATACCTTCAAAAGTTCTTCCGTAGAGATTTTCTCGACTTTCTTCTTCCCCTCATTAAGGTGCGAAATGTCAAAACCGTAGTCCCTGCATTGGGCTAAAAATTTCGCCGTCGTTGATCCCGCCTGAATAATCTTATCCGGGCAAAATTCGCAAAGCATCATGATCGCCGGATTCTTTTTGATGGTCTCTTTCATGCCTGCCAAGGCTAAAAATTCGGCTCCCTGAATATCCATCTTGATGAAATCGATCTTGGGCCAATCCCGCTCGCTCAAAAAATGATCAAGCGTTGTGGCTTCAATCTCGATGGAAGGCCGCCCGTCGGCTGGGTCATAGATTCTATGATCTCCCTGATTGGCTTTGTTCAACCAGAGAACGATCCGTCCTGATTGATTGGAGACGGCTTTAGGGATGGCAATGGCATTGGCGCAATGATTAGCTTGGATATTCTTGAGGAGAAGCGCGTACTGGCCGGGTTCCGGTTCAAAAGAGAAAACTCTGCCGTTAACCCCTACGCAATCCGCAAGCAGTATTGTGTAGTATCCCAGATTGGCCCCAATATCAACAACGGTCATCCCAGGATTGATGATCCCTTTGAAGAATTCTGATTCAAATTTTCCCATCATCGAAAACTTATACAGATAGAGCGCCAGTACCCGATCTGGGCTCTTCGCGAATAATTCATGGCATCCAATTTTGACGCGGATACCGTTCTCTGTTTTGACGCATCGGCCTAAAAACCTCGACGCACCGGCCGTAATTATGGAATTTTCTAAGCGGGTTAATATCCTAGAGAGCGTCATCTTTGAGAACCCATCCACCTCTTCCAACGACACCTCCACAAATCCCTCTCCTGGAACTTTCGATAAATTCGACGATACACGCGGTCTCCGCGGACGGAGCCTGCTCTTTTAAAAGAACCAGCGCGCGCGAAAGATTCATCCCGGAATAGTACAGGGTTTTAAAATCCTGCCTTATTCTTTCTCTCTGTTCCGAAGTATATCCCGCTCTCCTCAGGCCGGTAACGTTCACGGCACACACCCGCGATTCTCCTTTAGCGAGCATAAACGGCGGCACGTCCTTGCTGATTCTCGAGAGCCCGCCGATCATGGTCAGTTGTCCAATCCGGACAAACTGATGAACAACAACGTTCCCGGAAATAAACGCCCCATCTCCAACCTCCACATAACCGGCCAGCAAAGAACCGTTGGCCAAAACGACGCGATTGCCGATCCGGCAGTCGTGAGCAATATGGGAATGCGCCATGATAAAGTTATTGTCGCCGATCAACGTCGTGGATCCCTCTTTGGATCCCCGGTGAATGGTCGCGTATTCCCGAATCAAATTGTTTTTTCCGACGCGGACCGTGCTCTTGATTTCTTTTTTAAAGCCCCAATCCTGCGGCACATGTCCAATAACAGCTCCCATATGAATTTCCGTGTTCTCGCCGATTTCAGCGGAACCGGTGATGTAGGCATGGGCATAGACTTTGACCCCTTTGGCAAGAGTGACGTGATCATCCACGATCGCATAGGGACCGACTTCAACCCCGCTGGCTATCTTGGCTTTGGGGTGAACGATTGCCGTCGGATGAATTGCCATATTGGGGGGAAAGATATGGAGTCGGTTAATCTGTCAAGAGCCGCAAGAAAACCGTCTACCCGATTGGAATGAAAGTGGGCTTCAACCGTTGCGCAGCCTCTTGACTGAGAATCTCATTTCGTCTTTTAATCATATCTTCTCTTTTTTTAAGCCGTTCGTCTTCCAGGTCCTTTTGAACGCTCAAAACATACCCGACGGGGTTATATTTTGTGTTTCCAGTTTCATCGACTTCGGCAAGTCTGGCGGCGACTAAACGTTTTGCGGCAACGATAAATTTCTTAAAGTCGTCTTCTAAAAAAGACCCGTTAAGGAGTCCGCCCTTTTGTAAATAACCCACCATCGGTTTCCCCATCACAGTATGATGGCGGATTAAAGAAGTCAACATTCGGATATCATAGTATTCCCGAACGCCGAGTTCTTCAATGACCAGCGGCGCGGTTAAAAGATCGCTGAAAATATAATCGCCCCGTCTTAGGTAACGTGTCCGCTCGATGAACGTCTGGTAATTGCTTTTCACGGCCTTTGAATCCCTCACCGAGACCGTCACAGGAACTACGGCGTCATAGTTAAGCAAGCTTTGGTGGATGGCATGCATATCATCGTGATCGGATCGAATGATGCATCGATACACGTCGTCGACATCGATGTGGGTTGGGCAGATATCGCAGGCCAAACACCTCATAATATTCCTGTCGGCAATATCCAAGATCATCGCCTCCAGCGGTTCTCCGCAGTTTCTAATTAATTGCTGAACGCAATTCTTTGCTAACCCATCCGCATCTTGCAGAATCCAAAATAACACTTTCACGGGTCCTTGAAGTTCACGGCCGTAATGAAGCTTTCTGAGCAGACTGGAAATCCGCCGTCCGGTCCCCATAGAAGTCCACAGTCCGTACTCATCCTTATGCATTGTCCCGACGTCTCCAGCGTGGCCGGTGCCGCCGTATTGGGAAGTGGTTTCGCTGTCATTTCCAATGGCGAGCAATCCCAAACTAACCATGTCGAGCATCTGGTAAATCAAAGTGGTTTCTTGTCCTCCATTCCTTTTGGCTCCCACGGCGATTCCTCCATAGAGTTTTCCGCGGAGACCCGCTCGCAGCTCCTCGTCCTGACGGATAAGTTCGATTAGGGAGTGGGCTAAACTGCCTCGATCTCCGAAGTAGACCGGGCCGGAAATCAGAAACCCATCTGACTCCATGAGTTTCCTTTTGAGCTCGTCGAGATTTCGGACACTGCCCCAAGCCGTGAAATACTCCGCTAAAGAAATGTGATCAATCTCTACGCCTTTTTGATGGGCTGACCACAAAGCAGCCGCAAGGGCCACTTCCGAATTGCTCAGTCCCTTATTGCCGGCTTCTTTTCTGAGGTTGCTGTAAATCTCCAGGAAAGGTTTCTTTTCTCGTCTTCCTGCTTCCAGAAAGTTCTCCAAATGCTGTTCTGACTCTCTCGTCAGAAAACCTTTCAACTCCTCCTCCGTTTTTATAGCTTTCAATGATTCCACCAAATCGCGATTGCCGAGTCCCCAACGGGCATTTCTTAAACTGGCCGCGATTCCCAAAAGCTTGGCTTGATTTTTCATGTTGAAACCTCCTTGAACAACCTCTTTAAAAAGGGTTGTTTATGGACTACGATTTCTTTTGTTTCCTGGGTGACCGCGCGGAGTTTCTCGTCTGAAACCTTCAAACATCCTCTGAGTTCAAAGTTCCTTTCAAGCAATGACCGCTCTAATTTTAAATAGCCATTGCATTCCAAATCCATGGAAAGTTCGTTTCTGTGAGCAATCCGAATTTCATGCCAGCATCCGATTTCCCCTTGAAAACCGTTTCCCCAAATCACTCGAAGACCCAATTCCTTGGCTTTCTGAATCATTTTTGAACTTCTCTCCGGGCCTCCCTGCTTGAGCAGCTTTAACTTCACCCACTCCACACCCCATTCCTTGGCTCGATAAAGGTCTTCTTCTGTCCATATGGATTCATCCAGCATAATGGGAAACGGAAGATTTTCCACTTCGAGAAGCTTCTCCCAGTCATCCTTTAGAAAAGGTTGTTCCAAATATTCGATTTGATCAAGAGGAACTTTTTCAGCGAATACCCTCGCGTCTTGCACCGAGTAACTTTGGTTGGCATCTACCCTCAACTTCCCCTCTCCCGGCAATAAGATCAGGATTTCTTTTATGATCCTTACATCCTCTTCAATCCCTGCCATGCCCACCTTTACCTTAATCGTCCGGTACCCCTTTTCCACTAACGATAAAACGTCCTTCAAAACTTTCGACTTCTCTCTGCCAATGCCAACAACCCCGACCAGGGGAGGGATCTCGTCAATTGAATCTTCGGGAAAAACAAGAAGATGCTCTACCGCGGTCATGATTGCCGAAGCAGTGAACGGTTTTTTAAAGAGACAGGATTCGTCGCCGGCTTCCAAAGCCATTGCTACGTGACGAACATTCTGCCAAATATATTCTTCGGTCTCCCAAGAGTATCCGGCAAGAGGAACTGTTTCTGCGAATCCGCATTTTCCGGTTTCGCTCGCGGCCCGGCAAATGACTCCCTTTAAGAAGTCATGGCTCCCAAGGGAAAGCTCATAAGTTCTTTTTAAAGGCTGCGTTACACGATAAAATTCTAGACGGATTTCTTCTGATCTCACTTAACTCACTTAATACCATGATATGACAAAAGATATCGAGAGTCAATCATATGTATCTTAACTTATTCAGCATAGCGGTCTCTTCTTTGCTTCTAGGAGCAATCCGATATTTCCATTAGAGATTTAGGTAAAACCAGGTCGTTTTGCGTCCGCACTAAGATAACATCCGTGTCGTAACGAGAAAAATTTTCGGTTTTCAGTCCAAAAACTAAAGAATCCACCGTCGCTTTTGGGAAATTCATGCCGATTGCAGTTGACAAAAAACTATACCCCCAATACCGCGGATTGATTTCTAGGAAAACATATTCTCCCGTTTTTTCATTTTTTTTAAATTCAACATTAACGGGTCCGCGCCACCCGCCTATCTCATTAAGAAGAGCCCGCCCTTGTCGTGTGACAACGTTGTCGTAGATGGGTTCTCCGGCGACCCCTGGCCCGCCAAAACTAAATTTAGTCCTTAGACTCCTGCTGCAAAATTCACTGAGGGACCGTCCCCCGGCGTCAAAAAAAGCGGCGTAGAGATAAATACTTCCGGAACCGCCGGGCACGTAAGATTGTAGAAGAATAGGAATCTTTTTCTTTAAGAGATCCTTTGCGTAAAACCGCAATTCCGCCATGTCATGGAGAATCCGCACGTGACTGGCGCCATCTCCGGTGTTGGGTTTCACCAACATGGGGAATTGAATATTGCGCCTCTCTACCTGCTTAAGCTGGCGGCTGTTTTTTACCAGTGTCGTCCTGGGAAACGGTATTGAAAGCTTATCGCAAAGACGACAACATTCATATTTATTCAGAGCGGTTTTAACCGCGCCGTATTTGGAAGCGAGGAGGAGGATCCCTCTGGCATCAAAATATTTTTTCTTCTTGGTGAACTGATAGACTTCTGAATCTGACACCGGGAAAATTGCGTCTATTTTTTCTTTTCTACAAACATTCATCACCTGACCGATAAAACGCGAATCCGTCCCATTGGGCGCTCGATATCGCGGCATTCGCGGGTATAACGCAAAGGCCGATCCTAACCGTTCGCTATCGGCAAGCACGAGTTCAACACGCGGGTCATCCAAAAGCCCCTTAATGATAGAAAGACCGCAGGAAGAATTAGCGGACGTTATCAGAACTCGTTTTTTTTTCACCTAAAAAATATCCTCCCATGTAATAGGATCTCCCTTCCGGATGCCTCTCTTTAGCCGTTTCCCAATCACGTCATGCCAGCGCCAAGAATCAACTCCTTTACCGTCTTCTCTTCGCATGCACACTATATTCTCTTGTGTCAGCAAACCAGCTTCGCTCACATCACACGCGGCAACAATGCGCCTACGCATAGCGTGCAGTCTCTCCTTTTCCTTCTGTATCGGTCCCTTTTTATGAGAACCCAGTTCCTTTTCAACCTCTCGTATCAGCTTCACCATATGCCCCATCACCTCCGGACTTGCAGAAATGGCATGATCCGGACCTTGCATCTTAACATCCAAAGTAAAATGTTTTTCTATCATCTTCACTCCAAGAACCACTGCCGCAGGTGAAGCGGATATCCCCATCGTGTGATCAGAAAAACCTGTCGGATAACCGGGGAATGCCTTCTGTATCGATAAAAGCATCCGGAGGTTAACGTCTTCTGGTTTTGTCGGATATTGCAGCACACAGTGTAGGAGTCCGACTTCGCTGGCTCCGTTGCTTTCCAACACTTCAACCGCTTTATGAATTTCGCCGATCGTGGAGCCGCCTGTCGATAACAAAACAGGCCTTTTGATTCCTGCCACCGCCTCTAAAAGAGGGACATTTGAGATATTACTTGAACCGATCTTAATGATAGGAAACCCTATCCGCTTTATAATAGGGACGCTCGTAACTTCAACGGCTGTCGTAAACATGACGATGCCGACTTCTTCCGAGAATTTTTTTAGTTCCCGAAATTCCCTCTCGTCTAATTCGTAATCCTTATATTCGCCATAATCCGGCGAATTCTTGTAAACGAAATTCTCTGTGACATAGGTCTGAAACTTTATTGCGTCGCACCCGATCTCCTTTGCTTTTACAATCATCTTTTTAGCGACCTCTACGGAGCCGTTGTGGTTGACTTCCGCTTCGGCAATGATAAACACGCGGGGAGTTTTGCCGGGGGTTAATTCCTCAAGAAATGATTTTTTTGTTTCTTCTCTTATTACTGACATCTTCTGGCGCTCATCAATCGTCCGCCTCAGCGGTAGCCGTTTGGCGCTCTAAAATGTATTCCTCAACCCAGCGGTCGCCGCACTGGGATTGATGGTAAATCGCTATTATCAGCAATGGGATTGTCGTTACAGCGTAGAAAATAGGAACCCACTCCAGCTTATTCAGCAAAGCGGCTCCGTAAATAATTCGCAAACAGCATTCACCTTTCCAAACCCATCGAATTCGATTGAAAAGAGTCCGGAAAAATTTGGATTGGGTCAGGCGCGGCCGTTTCCCGGGCTGTGATTTAAAAGACTCCTCCCGCAGTATCTGCACCATTCTCTTATAACGGAATTGTCTTTGGAAGAGAAAATAGCTGATGATCTTGGCCCGACGAAGATTGTTGTAAAGGAAGAACCCATGAGCGGCAATAAAACCGGCGATTAAGATGACGCCCGGCGGGAAATGTTCCATCCCTCTAACGGCTAGAGAAAACAGGGAGCAGGGATAAATAATATCGTGTCCCACCCGGTCCAAAAAGACCCCCGATGACGAGACCTGATGCCGCGCGCGGGCTATCACCCCGTCCACCTCGTCCAACAAAAGATGAGAATAAAGAAAGAGGCACCCAAGAAAGGTGGTCAGACCTGCGGGGATAGACAAAAGCCAGCATCCTGAAATACCCACCACGATCCATAGGACCGTTATCTGATTGCCGGAAACAACAGTCTTGTTTACCAGAAAAGTCGCCAGATGCGTCGCCAACCGGCCATAAAAACTTCTCTGAAACCATGTATCATTCATGTCGTTTTCACGGGGAGCGACATACTTTTGTCTCAGCTCCCCAAGGGACATTTGAGGTTGTTCCATAATTTCGATCTTAAACTTTGGTGTTGTATAAGTCAAGGACATAGGGGGCGTTGTCATTATAAAAGTTGCTTCTCCACCTTCATTGCCGCTATACTGTGTTTTTAGATGCCTTCATCTTCTTCTTTTTCTAAATATCGCAAAGAACTCCTTAACTTCCTCCAGCAGGAATCCCCTCAGGGAATTGACGATCAAATCCTGCAGGAAATGCTCTCAACCGTTGCCCGGCTTAGGGATACGGAGGTGGAGCTGATTGATCTAAAGATCCTCGGGACTGTTCTTAAAGAGCTCCGCTACGCCTTTTCGGTCTTCCAAAAATACCGCGGAATTCCCAAAGTGGCGGTTTTCGGGTCGGCCCGCGTTCCAAAGACCCACATTGACTATCAGCTCGCCCAGGAATTCGGCAGGCAGATCATTAGAAAAGGGTGGATGGTGATCACCGGCGGTGCTAACGGAATTATGGAGGCGGCCATGCGCGGGGCCGGGGCTGATAAGAGTTTCGGCCTGAATATTCTTCTCCCCTTTGAACAGGAAGCCAACCCGATCATTCGAGGGAACAAGAAGCTGATGAATTTCAAGTATTTCTTTACTCGGAAATTAATGTTCCTGAAGGAATCGGACGCGACAGTCCTTTTTCCCGGCGGGTTTGGGACTCTGGATGAAGGATTTGAATCGCTGACGCTGGTGCAGACCGGGAAAGCCAAGCCGCGGCCTCTACTGCTTTTGGACCACCCCGGTTCTACTTACTGGAACTCCATGCTTCAATTTTTTAAAACCCATCTGGCCGATTCGGGGATGATTAACTCAGATGACCTTAAACTGGTAACCCACTTCCAGAATCCGATCGCCGCGGCAGAAGCGATTGCTCATTTTTACTCCAACTATCACTCCTCTCGTTTCTTCGGCGATCGTTACTTAATCCGTCTGCGCCGTCCAATCACGGACCAGCAAATCACACAGCTCTCTTATGAATTCAAAGATATCCTCGCCAACGAGAAATTTGAGCGATTTACAGATCTTGCGAAGGATGACGAACAGGATGCGAAATTAACCCGCGTTATCTTCTCCTTCGATAAGTATCACTACGACCGGCTGCACCAGCTGGTGGAAGCGCTCAATCGGCTTTAAAACAAGTTCAGCCGCTTCCCCACAACAACAATGATAATGACCAGCGCGATACCTCCCATGATTTTTTCACAAAGGCAAGCCCCTTTGATACTTTTGCACTGTTGGCGCGGGCAGAAAAACGACATGGCCTCCTCCTTTGGGTTGGTTGACTCAATGAGGGATATTATACCATAATAGGGCGCCATGGATTGGGCGAAGCTGACGGATGAGGAACTGCTGGAAAAACGGATCTGTGACCTCGCGTTGACAATTGAGGGGACAGAACTAGAGCCCAGAGTCGCCGAGCTTTATAAAGAGCTGGGAGAAAAAGGAATTTTCTTTCATCCCACTTGTTACTTGGGAGATGAATGGTTCACGCCGGAAGACGTTCCCGCGATCGCGATCCCCTTTTATCTTGCGCATCCCCGTTTGAAAAAGTTAGAATACAAAATGATGCTGGAAGTCGAGGGGGAGACCGAAGAATGGTGCATGCGTTTGCTGCGGCATGAAGCAGGACATGCCCTCAACCACGCCTATCATTTCTACAAACAGCCGCAATGGCAGAAACTTTTCGGCTCGCCATCCAAAGAACTGACCTACGTCTACAAACCCCGTCCCTACAGCCGGAATTACGTGATTCATCTGGACAACTGGTACGCGCAAAGCCACCCGGAGGAAGATTTCGCGGAAACCTTCGCCGTCTGGCTGACGCCGGGACTCGATTGGCGCGATAAATACAAAGGATGGAAAGCTCTTGAAAAACTGAATTATGTGGACCAGATGATAAACGAGGTCCGCGGGAATCCTCCTCTGGTGAAATCGGGCGCTCAAATATGCGACGCGGCGCGGCTGAAATCCAAATTGAAAACGTTTTATCAGCGGAGGCGAAAAGTCCTGGCGCAGGATTACCCATGGTTCTATGATACCGACTTAAAACGGCTCTTCTCCGATGACCCCTCGTTCGATCCTAAAGAGAAAGCTTCCCGTTTTATGCAACGCCATCACAAAACACTGCTGGAGACCGTCTCGCGATGGACGGGAGAGAAAAAAATCAACGTCAACCGCCTTCTGAAAGATTTATCCCAACGCTGTGACGAGCTCTCTTTGCGGGTTCATCAGGATGAATCGGCGGCCCGTTTTGAATTACTGGCTTACTTAACGACTCTTGTGACTCATTACCGGGTTACCGGAAAATTCAAACATCAGGTATGAAAAAAGTAAAAGTCCTTGTTTTATGCGATTACCCGGGTCCGCCGCCGGCCGGCCATGATTTCACCGAAGAACTTAAGAAGGAAGACTGGAAGACGGAAGCCGACATAGTCAATGCTTTGAAGGAGCTGGAGCATGAAGTCCGCATGCTCGGAGTTTATGATGATATCAATGCCATCATTGGCGAAGTAAAAACGAATCCTCCGGATGTTGCTTTCAACCTCGTCGAGCAATTCAAAAATTTCCCTCACTATGAACGCAATATCGCGGCCCTGCTGGAGCTCCTCGGTATCCCCTACACCGGCTGTGACGTTCCGGGCTTAATGATCTGCAAGAATAAGGGATTGACCAAGAAAATCCTCACCTATCACCGGGTCAAAGTTCCTGACTTCTCTATTTTTCCCTGCGGCAAACCGATCCACCGTCCCAAACGGTTGAACTTTCCAATTTTCATCAAACCGCTGCGCGATCAGGGATCGTATGGGATCTCCCAGGCCTCTTTCGTCGAAAACGACGCTGATTTCATCGAACGGATCCACTTTATTCACGATCGCTTTCATCAAGACGCCATCGCGGAGGAATACATTGAAGGACGAGAGCTGTATGTCAGCATTCTCGGCAACGAACGCCTTGAAGTTTTTCCCGTCCGAGAGATGATTTTTAGCGAAATCCCGGATGAGGAACCGAAATTCGCCACTTTCAAAGCCAAATGGGATCAGGAATACCGCAAACGATGGGGGATTAAGAATACCTTCGCCAACAAACTCCCCGACGGCATCGCTGAAGACATTCCGGTTTTAGCGAAAAAAGTTTACCACGTTCTTCAAATTCGTGGATATGCCCGTTTGGATTTAAGACTGACTCCGCAGGGATCCGTTGTCGTCATCGAGGCCAATCCTAATCCCATGCTGGCCAAAGAGGAAGATTTTTCTCTCTCTGCGCAAAAAGGAGGGTTGGAATATTCTCAATTGATCCAGCGAATCTTGAATCTGGCGTTACGGTCGCAGGAATAATTATGTGTCATCCTGAGCGAACGAACGAAGTGAGTGAGTCGAAGGATCTCGTTTTTAGATAGATTCTTCGACTTCGCTCAGAATGACAATTGAATAATATGAACCTCTCAGACGCCTATCGTCATTGCCAACAACTTACCGCGACCCATTACGAAAATTTCCCCGTCGGCTCATTGCTGATCCGCAAAGACCTTCGCCCCCATGTCCACGCGATCTACGCTTTCGCCCGGACGGCGGACGATTTTGCGGATGAACTCGCTCTCCAAAATCCAGACCAGGCGCTGGCAAACCTTCAAGAATGGGACCAACTGCTGGATCAATCCGTTGCCGGCCATGCCGACCATCCTATCTTTATCGCCTTAGCGGGAACGATCCGCCAGTTTGATCTCCCACCTCAGCTCTTTCATGATTTGGTGCGTGCTTTCCGTCAGGATGTCACTGTCAGGCGGTATCAGACGATGGAAAACGTCATCCAAGATTACTGTCGTTATTCTGCCAATCCAGTCGGGCGATTGGTCCTCCTTCTCCACGGCTATCGTGACGAAGAATTCATGCGGCTCTCCGATGCTATCTGCACTGCCCTGCAACTGACCAACTTCTGGCAGGACATCGCCGACGATCTCAAAAAGGACCGCATCTATCTCCCCCAAATGGACATGCAGGAATTCGGTGTGACTGAACTGCAACTGGCTCGCCATGAACTGACCTCCCAATTTCAAGCCCTTTTACGCCACGAAATGACGGATACCCGCCAACTCTTCACGCAAGGTGCGTCACTAGTGTTACACCTCAAAGGGCGCCTGCGCTGGGAGATTCGCGCGACACTGCTAGGAGGGATCGGTATTTTGGATCGGATTGAGCGAGTCGGCTATGACGTTTTCCGCAGACGTCCGCAGTGGAGCCGATGGGAAATGGGACTACTTTTTCTTAAGGCGATTTTCCAAAAGGGTGAGGTAGTTTTCTAGGGTAGAGTTTCATATATTTCGAATAATTTTATTACTACAGTC
>CAYJQR010000004.1:0-1168 GCA_964372345.1 uncultured Planctomycetia bacterium
GGATGAGTTTGTTGATCGTCTCGGTCATGTGCACCGGAATCCGGATCGTCCTGGCCTGATCGGCGATGGCGCGGGTAATCGCCTGACGAATCCACCACGTGGCGTAGGTGCTGAATTTGTACCCGCGCTGGTACTCAAATTTCTCCACCGCTTTCATCAATCCAATATTCCCCTCCTGGATCAAATCCAGGAAAGAGAGCCCCCGGTTGGTGTATTTCTTGGCGATACTGACCACCAGCCGCAGGTTGGCCTCGACCAGGACCTTCTTGGCCTGTATAAAACGATTCTCCTTGCGGCGGATATCAGCCAACCGTTTCCTGGCCTTCTCGGCCGACTCGCTGAATATCAATTCAATCCGCCGCTGTTTTCTCTCCAGTTTTTGAATCTGCCCGCGGATTCCCCGGTCCCGCATCCGCTTGATGTCATGTCCCATCTTGTCAATGTCACCCAAGAGCCGGCGCGTCTCAGCCAGAACTTCCTGAATGACCCCGGTCGTCAAATCAAACTGATGAAGGAGCGCCTTGATCGCCTCGATTTTCTTGGTGTTTCTCAATTTTCTGGTCAGTTCTTGGACCTGCGCGACCGTTTCTTCTCTGCTGGCTTTCAAGTGTTCATTGACCACTTCCTCGATATTTCTCTCACCACGCAGTGTTTGATTGACGGTATCCAAAATAATTCTCTTAGTGACACGGCAGTCAAAAATCGCCTCCCTGAAGTGGAATTCCTCCTCCTCGATCTTCTTGGCTAACGTGATTTCCTGCTCTCTAGTGAGGAGAGAAATCTGCCCCATCTGCCGCAGGTACATCTTGACAGGGTCGTCCACGTAAGTGACCGCTTCCACTGTTTCAGCGGCTTCACCCTCGACAGCAAGAGCTTTCTCTTCTTTCCCCCTTTCGACGACGGCGGAATCATCTTCAACCAGCGTAGGCGGTTCATCCACCGACGCCTCGCCGCGATTGTCAACGATCTCGATGTTTTCCTCGCCTAAGATGGAAAGAATCCGGTCAATCTCCTCGGAAGAAACGACGTCTTCAGGAAGGAGGTTATTGACTTCCTCGTAGGTTAAACTCCCCTTCTCTTTTCCAAGAGAAATAAGCTCTCTGATTTCTTTTTCGTTGTTTTTAGAGTTCGCTGGTCTCATTACCGATCACCTCCTCGCCTCGGGGCG
>CAYJQR010000004.1:1268-49545 GCA_964372345.1 uncultured Planctomycetia bacterium
CGTTGTTTTTAGAGTTCGCTGGTCTCATTACCGATCACCTCCTCGCCTCGGGGCGCTCGCCTCTCGGCCTGCCTAGCCTCGGCGAGGCTGGCGAAGCCGAGGGAAGCCACGGGGATTGCTGTTGATGAATTTTAAGAACCTGTTGATACTCCGTCAAAAGCCGGTCTAACTGATCCGTCTGGTCCGTTTCTGCTGACGCGATTTCCTGCTGTAACTTTCCTAACTGTTTCCTGTACCGGTTCTGTTTGAGCCACCGAACGCAGTCTTTTAAACTTTTCTCAGGTTCTATCACGGCCTCTTCATCGGAGAGGACGCCCGAGAAAAAACGAGCCGATTCCAAATCCTCTAATCCGCTCAACCATTGGTTCATCTGCCGCGGGTCCAGCGATCCGTCGAAAACATTTTTCATTAAACTCCTGACTTGTTCGTTTTCAAAATCCTCCGCCCGGAGTTCCCGCTGGATCGTTTGTAAAAAATCGGGTTGTTCAAAAACAAGCCGAAGCAGTAACTTCTCCGCCAGAGAAATCCGCGGCGGCTGATTTTTGACCGGCTTTACTTCCTCCGTTCTCATCCCCGGGAACTGGTTCAGTTCGCTCCAAAGGTTTTCTTCTCTAACGTGGATCTTTTCCGCCAACTGCTTGAGGTATTCTCCCCGCAATACCGGGCTCGGGAGACGCCGTATCGTCGCCAGCATCTCTTTGGCGACCTGCGCCTTCTGGTGAGGATCACGGATATCCTTTTCCCGCAAAAGCAACCCCAGTTTGTACTCCAGCAGGTCTTTGGCCTGCTGCATTTTCTGGCGAAACGCGCCCGCCCCTTCATGGCGGACAAAATCATCCGGATCTTTCCCCTGCGGGAGATCCATCAACCTGACCTGACAGCCTTCCTCTAAAAGAAGGTCCAGCCCTCTCAGCGACGCCATCTGCCCCGCCTGATCACCGTCGTAAACCACGATGACGCGGTGAGTGAACCGTTTTAGAACCCGGATCTGCTCCACTGTTAGAGCGGTGCCGCAGCTGGCCACGACAAACTCAATTCCCGCTTGATAAAGAGCGATCAAATCCATGTACCCTTCGACCAGGAGAACAGCGTCTTTCTCTTTAATGCTTTCTTTCACCCACGAGAGCCCGTAGAGCTGGCGTCCTTTCTGATAAATTTCCGTCTCCGGAGAATTCAGATACTTGGGCGTCCCTTCTTCCGTAAGAACGCGGCCTCCAAAACCAACCACTCTGTCACGGAGGTCGAAAATAGGAAACATCAAGCGATTTCGAAACCGGTCGTAATACCCCCCCCCCTCCCGTTGGAGAACCAGTCCTCCCCTCGCTAAAGCGGCCGTTGAAACTCCGTTACTCTTCGCGAAAGCGATCAGTCCCTCCCATTGATCGGGAGAAAACCCCAGTTGGAATTTTTTGATGATCTCCGCTGAAACCCCGCGCTTGCGCAGATACTGCTGGACCGGGGCGTCTACTGGAGAACGAATGAGAAAATCATGATAATAACTGGCCGCCAGACTGTTCACTTCGTAAATTTCCTGGCCCCCCCCGCGGCTTTGCTTGGCAAAGCCAAGCAGCGGGGGCTGAGGGATCGTGATTCCAAGCCGCTCGGCGAGAAATTCCACCGTTTCAGGAAACGTCATCCGCTCCTGCTTCATCAAGAAACTGAAAACATTTCCCCCCTCTCCACAGCCGAAGCAGTGAAAAATCTGCTTCTGCGGGCTCACCATGAAAGAAGAAGTCTTTTCATGATGAAACGGACAGAGGGCCTTAAAATTACTCCCCGCCTTTTTTAGGGTGATATAACCGGAGATGATCTCGACGATATCCGCCCGATCCCTCACCTGTTCTATCACCGACTCCGGAATCGCCATTGCTTCTCCTTAACTTACAAATCCGCTGTCAAAGAACCCGCCCCCGTCCGAAACGGATAAACCTGAAGAACTGCCTCGTAAACTTTTGGAGCCGCTTGAATCAAATAAGGGGCTGACCAAGATCTCTCTTTAATCTCTTTTTCCAGAGCGCCGCTCGGGGCGCGCGATAAAACCACGAGGATCAGACTCGTGAGGTACCCTCCGCGCAAAAACCCGAGAAGCAATCCGCCCCACCGATTCACCCCCGTAGCTGTCTCTAACCGAAGCAGTTTACTCAAGCCCCGATGAATCAGTCCGAAAATCAGATAGGTCGCGATAAAAAGCGCGCCCACGAAGAATAAATAAAGCCACTTCTCCGGAACCGGAAGACGCACTCGCTCCGCCAGATAAGAAACAACCGAGCCGGCGTGCTGAAGAGAAACCACCTGCGCGGCTGCTAAACCGATCAACGTGGTCAGCTCCGGGATCAATCCTCTTTTGGAACCGACGTAAAGCGCTCTCACCATGATGACAAAAACGATAAAATCAATCCAATTGAGCCGGCGCCAAAATTCAGTCATATTTTATCTTTCTAGGTCGCAAGAAGTATAACACGGATTTGACAGGGTGTCAAGGGAGTGTTACTTTCATAAGTCTTTTAATATGTTTAAGTTAACTATTAGAGCCAATGCAGCCACGACGGCTGTTTCACAGCGCAAAGTATTCTCCGCTAATCGTACAGGAATCGCCCCGGAGACGATCGCTTTTTCTTCTTCCCGTGGACTCCATCCTCCTTCTGGACCGATCATTAAACAAATTTTCTTACCCAAATCTTTTTTCTCCAGCAAAACCTTCGCGAAATTCTCACCTGAAGGATTGGGTGTTAAGAGAAACGCAGGGGCGATTCGCGAATCGCCCCTGCAAATTCCTTCTAGAAATTCGTTAAATTCCGTTATCGGACTGATCGTCGGAAGGATCGCTTGCCCGCTCTGCTTGGCGGCCGCTCGGATAATCCGTTCCCATCGCCCCTGCCGCGCCCCCGTCCGAATATCCACAACGCTTCTTTCCGTCTTCATCGGAACGATTTCCGTCACTCCAAACTCAACCGCTTTCTCAACGATAAAATCCATTTGCTGACGTTTTACAAAAGCCGTGGCTAATGTTAATTGCAGGGGCAATTCAGGAATCGCCCCTGCCTGATTTGTCGAGAGAATTTTCAATTCGATCTGCTGTCGGCTGACCGCATGGATTTGAGAAAGATATTCCCCCCCCATCCCATCTAAGAGCTGAACCTTTTCTCCGACTTTAAATCGCAATACATGAAGAAGGTGATGAATTTCTGCAGTGTCGCTCAGCACAGCTCTGGCGCCATTGATATCGGTGTGCTTGATTAGAAAACGGCGCATGTTCCCATTAGGACTCCAGCTCCCGTATCCATCGGGCAAAATCGGCTGGGGAGATTCTCTGGACAAAGTCAAAATAGGTGGATCTCATATGAGCCAAGATCCGGACATACTTCTCAAAATAAAAAGCCAACTTATGGAGAATTTCTTCCAGCGCCGTTCTTTGCCGATAGATCTTACGATAATACTCAGCCGCCAGATCATAATAAGCCTTCCCCCGACCCATATAGATTGCGGGGGTTTGTTCATAAAATCGCCGAAACGCCCCTCGAGGTTTTCCTAGATTTTGAAAGATTCCCAGAGAGGTGAGTAAATGATCCGCATTGAACTTATAGGTGAGATATTGGCAAACATGATCTTGAATTTGTTCTACCTTGCTAAAAACATCGCTATCATATTCACTGACATATCCTAGAGCCCACTGCAGATAAGTAGGATTTGTTAAGACAACAAGCAAATGAGCCAAGTAAACATTGACCCCTTCATCCTGTTCTTGCTTCAGTTCCATTTGAGCGCGAACCAGGGAACAGACTAGAAAACGACAAGCGTCATTATCATTGTCGTGGGAAGATTCTAGTTCCATACTCACCTCTCCTTCATAAGTATACCATACCTGAAAGAGGACGCGATGGATCACATCCCTACATTATTGTCTCGTGTCCAGACTTGACCCTTGGTTCTTGGTTCCGTACTACAATGCTGTCCCTCTCTTCGGAATCCATTTCTTTAAATGAAGATGGTATCTCTTACAAAATTCGCTAGCTTCTTGCTGAATTCTCGCTGCGACCTCCTCAAAAGGCAATCCCTTTGTCTTTTGATACGCTCTTTCCTTCCATTCCCAAACCTCTTTTAATGATTTATCATCTTTCATCATCCATTACCTCAAAGAAAAAATTCCATCCCGACGTCTCTAGGTATATTTCTAATTTCTTCATCTCAACAACAAATAAGAACTCCTCCTAGACATAGTTTACCACAATTCATTATGATTGTCGTGGGAAGATTCTAGTTCCATACTCGCCTCTCTTTACATATAGATTTGACCCTTCGACGGAGTTTACCCCGAGCGGAGTCGAGGGGCTCAGGGCAAGCTCCGCTCACTATAAGAGTATACCATAGTCTTGAAAGAGGGCGCGATGAATCACATCCCTACATTGCGTTTAGAACTGGTTCCCACGCTCTCTCGTGGGAGCAAAGATGTAATATGAATACAGATCCTTGACGGATCATATGAGATAAGGTAAACTGTTAATCAGAGAGAGAAACACGATGAAAAAACGAACTGATGACCAGATGAATATGCATATTTTGTTGATTCACGACCGTAAAAAAGGTGTACATATCGCTAATTGCTTAGAGATGGATCTAGCCGCACAAGGTAAGACTCAGAAAGAAGTTCTAGAGAACCTTAAGGAATGCATTAGGATGCAATTGGAATTTGCATTAGAGAATGGTAGTTTGGATACGGTTTTCCGATCTGCCCCTCCTGAGGAGTGGGCTATGTTTTATAAGGCATGGCTGTTGAATGCACAGAAAAATCTCTCCTTGTATCCCCATCATACCGCCAAAAACTTATTATCCAATCTTCTCAAAAATCCAGAAATAGCCTATGCCTGAGGATAAGCACCTCAAGTACCGAGAGTTGCGCCAACTACTTGTTACGTTTGGAGTCTATGAATTATCCCATCGAGGTAAAGGTTCCCATCGGTTATTAGTCCACGATAACATTAATGAATGAGGGTGAAGAGATTCATTCCTTTATCATTCGCAAGATCCGCAGGGTTTTCAATATTCCATTTGAAGCTTTCTATCGGTAAGGAATTACTTATCATTAAACCCCTTCTCCAAAAAATGGAGATGGGAAGAGTATACCCTATTCTCAAAAGAGGGAGCGATGGATCACATCCCTACATTACGTAAAGACGTCAATTGTCTCGTGTCCAGACCCTTGGTTGGGGATTGACTCAGGTTTTTAGAAACCCTTAGTAATCGTGCCAGCTTGATCTATGGTAACGGTATAGGCGGTAACATCGCTGGGTTTTTTGTAATCGGTTCGGGTTGCGGTGGCTGTAAAAGCCGTCGCAGTAGCGCTCGTGATCGCATACGTGAAATAATTAGGTCCAGTCGTGCTGGTTGGAGGCGCATCAATATCCAATGAGGTTAGTGAAGAGGTGTACGTCGCCGATTCATATTTAACCCGTTCTTCAGCTCCGCGAATCGCTCCTAAGAGCTGAACCGCTTCATTCTGCCGACTTCTTTCTACCGTCTTCGTATATTGAGGAAGGGCTACCCCCACTAATATCCCCAAGATCACGACCACAATCATCAACTCTAGCAGCGTAAAACCCTTTATCTTTCTCATGCGAATCCTCTTTTCTGAACCTCTTAAAAATACGAGATGGATTAAGGCGTAAAAGTACCTCCCCATACGTTATCCTGATCGAGAGTAATGGTTTCATCCGCATTCTTTGTCTTTCCTGCTCGCGTTGCTACTACGATGAAACCCTCCTGTTCTGGCGGCGCCTTGATGACTACCGAATAATTCCAGTGAGTATCGCTGTTCATACTGCTATCCCCCTCTACCCAATAAGAGCCCAACTGACGCCGTATCTCCTCGTTATTCGCACATGCCACGTGCGTTCCATAAACCCCATGATAAGTTTTCTCCGCCTGTCTGATCCCGCTCAAAATCATCTTTGCTTTGTTTGCTTTTCCTATCTCTGATAACCGCGGGATATTGGCGACCCCTATCAACAAAACAACGAACAACCCCACAACCATCATTCCCTTGATCCAATCCTCACTCAACGGCGGGCCTTGCTCTGTTTTTACCGAATCCCTCCCCTGCTGGAGACTAAAACTCTTATTTCCCATCACTCCTCACTTGCCCACGCTCTGCGTGGGCGCCAGTTGCAAAGCGCCCCGCGGCAAGACCGCGGGGGATTCTAAGAATTAAATAAACACAGAACCTGAGATGTCTAATAAGGCCAAGTCCCCCCCTTTGTTCCAACCTGGTCAAAAGTGATAGTCTTATCCTTTACTGCAGCCGAACCAGCGAGTCTTTTCGCCGTAACCAAAAACGCCGTGGTGCTAGAGCCCGTAACTGTATAAGACCAATCACTATCACTCATCGCATCTGTCATGTCTATATAGTTTCCTAAGTTAGTGGTTATTGCCGAGTTGTTAGCACAATCAATATACACATCCCTCTCTCCACGATACATCTTCTCTGCCTGCGCAACGATGTTCAGAGCGCTGAGTGCCTTGGCCGATTTGGCACGCTCTGTGGCAGTGGTAAACTGCGGCACCGCAACAGCCGCCAGAATCCCAATCACGATGACCACGATCAATAACTCAATGAGCGTAAACCCTTTTGTCGTTCTCATTTGATCCCCCTTTTTTTTGATTTACTACGCCTCTTCCTCCACTGTTAAAAGAGTATACCATGACTCTCACAAAAATGCTAGAGTCATCAATAATCCCACGTTCCACTCATGACCCCATCGTGGGTCATTTCAATGGTTTGCCCTGCCGTTGGGCCATTCCCTAATCGTGTGGCGATCATTTTATAGCCGCTCTCCGGTGTAGGATTGGCTGCGACCTGATAACTCCAATATTGTCTGGTAGGCAATATCCCTAACCCTTGGAGCAAGGCATCCCCTGTTTCAATCAGATAGTGCTGATGCTTTAAATAGTAGATTCGCTCGGCGGCATTTATTTGCTGGATGGCTCCAAAGGCCTCCTGCCCGCGTGTCTTTTCGACGAACTTGTTATACGATACACCTGCCAAAGAAGCAAGAATGGCAATGACAATCACCGCAATCAGTAACTCTACTAAAGTAGCGCCGTCTCTTTTCATTTTAACAACTTCCATCGAACCATTGGACCGGAGCGGATTCGAACCGCTGACCTCCACAATGCGAATGTGGCATTCTCCCAGCTGAACTACCGGCCCTTGTTCAAATTCGGAATTCGGAGTGCGGAGTGCGGAATTACCTCCTACCTCCCCCATCCCGTGCTGTCTTAATGGATGCAACCACTATTGCCGTAATCTCATCAGCCTCTCGCTGTAATTGCGTGATTTGATTTGTATCAACGAGTTTCGTTTCTAAAAATAATTCTAACCAATATAGTGTCTCATCAGCTTCTTCTTCAACAATTCCCATTTTTGAGATAAAATCAGCTCTCGATTTAGCTCGACAGGCAGATCGGTAATTGGCGCCAACCGATGTTCCACATCTCAATAGTTGTTTGCCTAATATATCAACCGTTCGATTTCTGGGCAGTCGTTCTACCCATTTTATGATCTCAATAGCAAATCTTTTCGTTCTTTCTTTTAACTCTATCCCATTCCCCATTATTTTAACCCCGCATTCCGAAATCCGCATTCCGCACTTTGTTTAACTTACCCTGATCACCACACCTTGAAATGAACGAGCGCCGATATTTTCCCTCAAGGTGGTCTCTTTTGTGAGGATGCTTCCCCATGTTCCTGTGACCTTCATCAGCACTGTAAAATAGTCAATTTTTTGATCGCCGTCTGGATCCAGATAACTGAGCATAAAAAGACTCATTTTACTCGCTACGACTTCTTTGACCGAGGGATTGGTTTCATCCGGATAAAACCAAAGTTCATCAGAGGAGTCATCCCACTGGTAAAGCGACCAAACGGTTTCGTCTTTGTTGGAAATTCGGATTTTTTGGGGATTCGCACTCACATCAATCGTCACCTTAAAACCGGCTCTCACCTGTTTCTGAAGATGATCCAGAGCTAAATTCATCTCTCGCATCAATTCACTATCGGCAATCGCCACCACGTACCACTGATTATTGGCAAAACTCAGAGAAAAAGCCGCCGCCATGACCACCACCACCAGTGCCGCGGCAATGATGAGTTCAATCAGAGTAAATCCAAAGTTTTGATCTTTATGAGGGTTGTTCATTCCAATCCACGGTGACCTCAATTTTACGGTAATCAATGCTCCCCCCTGGGATCCAATCGTCCCTATTTTGAAGCTTAGTGATCCTCCAAACCAGATGCCGTTTAATAAATTCACTCACATCCCCCGGTGGAAAGGAATTCTCTATGTCACTCTGTGATTCTGTCCTGATCTGTTCATCGAGACGACTCGCGTCAAAATTGTACGGGGATTGTGTCAACTTCTGGAAACCGACACCCGCTAATTCTTCCAACTTCTCCCTGGCTAAAAAAGAGGCATATTGAATCTGCTGGGTCCTCGTCATGGTTCTTTGAGCGAGGCGATAAAGGCTCATCATCCCCGCAATAAACCAACCCAACAGCAGGCTTGCGATCAGCAATTCCACCAGTGTCATGCCTCTGCGGTTGGTTTTCATTGCGGTTAAGGGAGAGGGGATTCGAGAGCGGCTCTCATACTCTTGGCGGCTAATCACCTCTGTGGCATAAAGAGAAGATAAACTCTTTTCCATCGTGGCCATTCCGTGTTCCCCTCCGGTCTGCATCACAGAAAGAATCTGAGGGATCTCGTTTTTGCGAATCAGATTTTGAACCGCGGGTGTATTCTTCAAAATCTCCAGCGCCAGTACCCGATTCTTTTTATCAGCGGCGGGCACCAATTGCTGGACAACAATCCCCACCAATACCAAAGAAAGCTGAAGGCGCACCTGATCCTGCTGTTCTGCAGGAAACACATCCACGATTCGATTGATCGCCTGCAGGGCATCGGTGTTGTGAAGGGTTGCCAAAACCAACTGCCCTGTCTGAGCCAGGGTCAGCGCCGTATGGACGGTTTCCAAATCCCGCATCTCTCCAATCATGATGACGTCGGGGTCCTGCCGGAAAAGAGAGCGCATCGCCAACCGTGGGGAGAGAGTATCCACTCCGACCTCTCTCTGGATAATGGTGGCGCTTCGGTGACGGTGCAAATACTCGATGGGGTCTTCAATGGTGACAATTTTCATGGGGCGGGTCTTGGCAATCCTCTGAATCAGCGCCGCTAAAGTGGTTGACTTACCGGTGCTGACCGCTCCCGAAATAATCAGAAGCCCGCTATTCTGCATTGCCATTTCAATCACTGTCTCTGGAACTCCCAATTCCTCACAGGAGGGAATCACAAAAGGAAGATAACGAATCGCCGCCCCCAGACTTCCCCTTTGCCAATAGAGATTGAGCCGAAATCGTCCTAATTCTTTTATCCCAAAGGAGGTATCCAGTTCTTTCTCTGTTTCAATTTGGGTGATCTGTTTTTCAGAAAGGAATGGGTAGCAGAGTTCTTTGACATTTTCTGCCGTCAATGGATTAGGGTCTAGGAGCTTTAATTCTCCTTGGATCCGAATCTGGGGAGAGAATCCAGCATTCAGGTGCAAATCTGAGGCATGTTCTTGAACCACTTTTTTCAGAAGATCTTGTAGTGAAGACATATGATGGGTATCAGTAAGTAATCACTGGTAGTTTGCCGTCAGGGTTTGTCACATTGCCCGCCTCGTCAATTTCATAGGTGCCGTTATCGTTAGTACGGCGCGCTTTTCCTTTTAAACCAGTCGTGAAAATAGGAGTGGCGGCTCCCTCCACTGAAAAGCGATATCCGCTGTCCGCAAGAACCACATTGGGATTATCCAATTTCACATCGGCCCAATAATTGTCAGGATCCGTTTCCGCGATAGTAAAGTAAAATCCCCTCTCCAATTTATAAACCCTTTTACCATGCTGGATTAACTTCAGTGTGGTGCGAGCCGTGCGGGCTTTGGCATTTTCGATGGTTTTGGTATAAACAGGAATCGTAATCCCTACAATCACACTCATCATAATTGCCGCAATCAGCAGCTCAATGAGAGTAAACGACTTGATTCTTCTAGACGAACTCATCCCATCATCCTCCCCCTGACCCAATTTGTGACAGTTTAAACATGGGTAAGAACATCGAAAGCACTAAAATACCCACAACACCTCCCATAATCACGAGAATCGCCGGTTCAATGAGCGAGGTGAACCTTGTGATCATCACGTCAATTTTTTCCTTGTAAAAAAGAGAAACCCGCCGCAACATTTTCCCCAGTTCACCCACTTCCTCACCCACGGTCACCATCTGAACGATCAATACTGGGAAAATACCACTCTTTTCAAGAGGACCAGCAAGGGGTTTCCCTGCTTGTACCTCCTTTTTAATCTGTTCGATACTGAGCTGATAGACCCGGTTATCCATGGTTTTAGCCACAATATCAAGAGCATTTAAAATAGAGCTGCCGCTGTCCAATAATGTGCTTAAACTGTCGGCAAATGTCTCACAAGAGACCATTTCAATCAAATCTCCGATCAGCGGAGTTTTTAAAAGCATTCGGTCAAAAAAAAGTTTTCCGGCGGGTGTTTGAGTCGCACTCTTGAGTAGAATCACAAAGACAACAACCCCCAACGCTATATAAAGCAGGTGGTGTCTGAGTAAATTGCTAGCCAAAATGACGTATTTTGTCAATGTTGGAAGTTCAATGTTAAACGACTGAAGGATTCCCGCAAAGATCGGGACGATCTTAATAGTAAAAACCAGAATCGCAATGATGGAAACTGTGATCAAAATCATGGGGTATATCATTGCGGAGATGATTTTTTGGCGAACCTTGCCGCTGGATTCTAGGAAAACGGTTATCTGATTTAGAGAACGTGCCAGGTGTCCACTCGCCTCGCCTGTTCCTACCAGATTCAACCAAAAATTAGAAAACACTTTTGGGTGCTTTCCCAGAGCGCTCCTGAAGGTTTGCCCTGCTTCGATGTCTTTTTTGATCTGTTCCAAAATTTTGAGCAGTTTCTCGCTCTCTATCTGAGTAATGAGAATGTTGAGGGATTTTAGCAGAGGCACTCCAGCCTCCAGCATGATACTCATCTGGTGGCTAAGCATCACCATATCTTGTGAAGTTATTTTGGAATGAAAATGTCTCTTTCTTTGGAGAGTAAGACCTTGCTGCTGGCTCTTTAATTTTCCTTCCTTAGCTTTTTGTTCTTCAATCGAGGTGACCAGCAGTCCTTTAGCCAGAAGGGTGTTGAGGGCTTTTTCTCTTGTCTGCTCTTCTAGCATCCCTTTTTGGATCTTTCCATCTTTGCCGCGCGCGGTGTAAGCAAAAACTGACATCTTTTACCCCAAAATTTTTATACTTCCGATTCCACGGTAACTTGCAGTACTTCCTCCAGCGCCGTCAACCCTTCTTCCACTATTTTCATCCCTGACCCTCTCAAAGTGGACATTCCTTCTTGGCAAGCAGTTTGCCGGAGTTCATAAAGAGAGGACCCCTTGAGGGTTGCCTTCTTGATATTTTCCGAAACGGGGAGAACTTCATAAATCGCCCTTCTCCTCTTGTAACCAATGAAGTTACACTCTTCACACCCTTTCGCCTTATGAAGGATGTCTCCGCGTATTCCATATCGGCTTGCTACCTCTTTTTCTGGTTCATAGGGTTCTTTACACTCCGGACATAACGTTCGAACCAGCCGCTGGGCAACAATGACATTCAAAGCCGCGCAGACTAGATAAGGTTCGATCCCGATGTCAATCAGACGAGGAAGGGTCGCTGTGGCGTCATTGGTATGAATAGTGCTTAGGACCAGATGCCCTGTTAAGGCGGCGCGAATGCAAATTTGAGCGGTCTCTAAATCACGAATTTCACCCACCATGATAATATCCGGATCTTGCCGCAGAAAGGCGCGAAGTCCCGCGGCAAAGGTTAATCCAATTCCAGATTTTACCTGGACCTGGTTAACGCCTGACAGTTTATACTCTACCGGGTCCTCAATGGTGATGATATTCTTCTTGGGAGTATTGAGAAAATTGAGTCCGGAATAAAGCGTTGTCGTTTTGCCGCTTCCTGTAGGTCCGGTAATAATCACCAATCCATTGGGGCGTGTGAGACCTGCCATGAAAGAAGAGAGCTGTTTAGGTTCAAAGCCGAGCGTCTTCAGATCTAATTGCAGTTTTCCTTTATCGAGCAAACGCAGGACGACTTTTTCTCCAAACACAGTCGGAATGGTCGAAACACGGATGTCAATGGTGCGATCTTGATATCTCACTGAAAAGGTTCCATCCTGAGGGAGTCGTCTCTCCGCGATGTCCATACCTGATAAAATTTTTATCCGCGATACCACGGGAGCGAGTAAATTTTTAGGAGGAGGAGCAATTTCATAGAGGACGCCATCAATGCGGTAGCGGATATTGGCTCTGTCCGACATTGCTTCAATATGGATATCGCTTGCCCTATCTTCAATCGCTTGACGAGTCAACAGATCTACCAGACGGATAATGGGAGCATCCTGCGCTTTCGCGACTAATTCATCTATATTGCTTTCCTCCTGTTCAATCTTTACCACATCCTCGGGAACTTCTTCAAATCTGTCACCGGAATCAGCGATGGCTTGTTTCAGCAGTATCCGCTCCCCATAAAGAACAGCCAACTGTTTCATGATATCGCTGTGGGACGCTATGATAATATCCACTTCACAGCGCGTCATTTGCTGAACTGTTTCAATGGTCGCTAGGTCTATGGGATCTGCCATGGCAATTTTTAGAACGTTCCCGGTTTTAGAAAGAGGAAGGAGATTATGCTCCTGAGCAAATGGGAGAGGGATTAACTTTTCCAGCCCTTGAGATATAGAAGGTATTAATTGCTTTGCCTCTGTGACATAAGGGAGTCCTAACTGTTTGCCAAGAGCAGATGCCAGATCTATCTCTCTCACGAGTCCCATTTTGACTAAGACAACCCCTAAATGTCCGCCGGCCAATTTCTGTTGTTCGAGCGCTTTTTCCAAGTCCTCCGGTGTTAGCAGTTTCTCTTGGACCAGAATTTCACCGATTTTGAGTTTTGACTTTTTCATTTAAAGGATACTTTTATTCGTTGATGCTTTTGATAAGCTCAAGCGCCTCCAGATCTTGTTCAATCTTCTCTTTTCTTTCCTTCGCTTTTTGCTCGCCTTGCTGATTGCCGCCCGCTACTAAAGCGCTCCTCGATTCTCCAGTGACAATGATATGGGGCGTGACAAAAATAATCAGTTCCCGATCCGTCGTGTCCGCGACTTTCTTCCTAAAGAACGTTCCTACGATCGGAATATCCCCTAAGACAGGGACTTTTCGGCGTGAATCAGCGACTTGCGACTCAATAAGACCCCCCATGATCAGGGTTTCATTGTCTTTTAACATCACCGTTGTCTTGACTTTCCGGCGGAGAGGATCCACGAAACTCCCCGAGAAGAATTTTGAATCTTCCGGACGAATCACCTCCGGTTCCACCAGCATGGTGACCACCCTGTCTCTCTCGTTAACCTGAGGAGTCACTTTCAGAATAATCCCCGTTTCCATCCGCTCTGCCTGCGTTGTGGATTGGGAAACGCCTCCTTGAGCCGCGGTGATCGTAGAGATGCTGGCAACGGCGGTTTCCGCGCTGATTTTGATCTCCGCCGTCTGATTGTTCAAGGTGATCACCTTGGGGCGGGCAAGGAATTTTGTTTTGCTGTCTTTAGAAAGTAATTCCAGCGCTATTTTGAACGCCGAGGTATCCAGAGTTCCTACCGTGAAAGAAGGCTTCGTTGTTGGCCCCGCGAGATGCCCCGGATAAGGGAATTGAGTTTCTCTTTTTGGGGCTGTATAGGTCCCCATCTGACCGAGAGTTCCTCCGTATTCAAGACCGATCCTGTCCAATGTGGTCCCGACGGTTTCGATGATTTCAGCTTCAATGGCAACTTGCGGGACAGCAACATCTAATTCAGCAATGATTTTCTCAATCAATGGGAACTGTTCCTGGATATCGGTAATAATCAGGCTATTGGTTCTCTTTTCCGACACCAGCCTGCCATGTTCGCTCAAGAGGGATTTAATGACATTACTGATATTGTCTCCGCCCAAACCGGTGCTGGGACTGGGTTTTATCTCCCCGGTTGTTGAACTCGTTGTGCTTGTTGACGTCTGAGAAGTAGTCGCTGGGGCTTCAGCTCCCGCCCCCCCCCATACCCCTCCCACTTGAGCGTATCTTAAAACATACACCTTTGTGATCGTTGGAACCGTCGGTTCAGGCTCCACGGGAGGGGGAAAAGCTTCTTCCACGACAAAGACGTCGCTCCCCTCCTGTTTCTCGTAAATAAGATTCTGGGCTCTCATGATATTGTAAAGGGCGTCCTCGATAGAAACCTTGTCCAGATACAGGGTCACTTTTTTACCAATGATTTTTTCATCCGCGATAAAATTAAGACCGGACTGTTGTGAAAAAATCTTGAGAACATCCTTTAGTTCCGCGTCTTGAAAATCCATCGAGATTCCATCAAAACTCCCTCGCCCATTCTCTTGGGCAAAAAGAGGTCGAAGGTCGAAGGTCGAAGGTCGAAGGAACGACAAAAGCAGAACAGTCATAAATATGATCGTCTTCATGATTGAATCACTCTCCTCCTCCTCGCATGCCCTGAGGTATCACTGTTAATGTCTTTCCATGGAAAAGAAATCGAACTCCCTGACGATTAATCTCCGTGATCTTTGCCCCTTCGATTTCGTCTCCCACTTTAAACACCTTATCGCCGACAATACACATGGGACGAGCCCCCCCCCATACCATTCCTTGGACAGTGAAAGTAGGGGGCATTACCTCTCCAGCGGGTATCATCTGTACTTCCATAGGACTCAACAGCGGATCTCGACTGGCTGCGTGATAAACAATCTCTTTCTTGACAAGAAGGCTTTTTGCTATCGTTTGGCCCTCTCCTGTCTCCACGGGTGTTTTTTCTATCGTGCTAGAAACCTTGCCGTTCTGTCTCTGCCATAGCAATCCCCCTCCCACACACAAGGCAATGATCAATACTACGTTCTGCTGAATCTTACTCATTAGAGATCACTCTTTTAGTAAAAAAGTGTGCACCACCATTTCTACTCTGCCTCTCCCAACCATGGGTTGTGATTCACTCTGAGGTATTTCCGCGGCTATTTTTTCTAAGACCAGTTTTTGAATTCGCAAAAAGATCGGAGAACTTTCAATCCTTTGTAAGAAAACCCCTAGTTCATGATAACTACACTCTATACCCACCCGCACCGCGCTCTCATGAAAGTGAGGAGAGGGGGTTAATTTTTCCGGTTGAATGGAAAGAAGTTCTAATCCCGAAGATTTTGCCAATTCGGTGATCTGATTCATCAGCCACTTGGCGTCTGCGCTAGGGGGGAGTTGTTTTTTGTACTGGTCGAGCTGCCCCTGAAAATGATTCAACTTGTCAAGAAGTGCGTTTCTCTGTTTTTCGTATTCAATCTGGCGATTCAATTCTTTTACTTCTGCTCTAGTCCTTTGAACCATTTGTGTTCCGATCATGAGGACTATTAGAAAAATCCATAACCCCAACGCGATTTTAACAAGAGGGCGGCGATTTTTTTTGATGAATGAATTTAATTTTCCAAAATCCATCGTGGTTATTTCCTTTTTTCCTTAGAAGAACCCTGCCACTCAAATCGGGTTATTTTCTGAAAACCCAATTGGGACTTTTCCACCTTTGTCAGTTGGGCTTCTTTTAAACCATCAAAGAACTCCGAGTTTTTTAGGCGTTCGGCAAATTCATTAGCGACGCCAACTTCATCTCGCTGTGGACTATAAACGCCTCCACTCATGCTGATCTCTCGTTCTTGGCTTTGGTCGGACCATTCGACTTTCTGAATCCACATCGTCTCAGGGAGGGTCTCTGCTAAGAGACTCATCTTAGAAGTTAAATCAACTCTCTCTTCGAGAATATCGTGAAGTAAAGAGAGTTTCTGCTGATAACGCTGGACGATTTTAGAGAGTTCTTCCACATTCACCAGTGGATTTGGCAGACGGGTTACGACGGGACGTTTTACAACCACTTCGTCATAGATATTTTGCGCCGCTTTTATTTGTGAGGAACATAATACTTGCACCCACCCCAGAATCATCAATGCCAAAACCCCTCCCCCGCTTAGCAAAAGAGGGGTGGGTATTTTCTTCTTTTCCTTCGTAACCACCCGCTCTAAATGGATCTGATCTCCAACAGGCTGTTGACTCAATCCTCTCAAAGCGGCTCCAATGCCAATGACTATCTGGCTTGAAACCCGCTCTGGTTTCTCTCCGCTTATCTTTAAATAGGGGTCCACAGCGAAAGCCTTCATTTCACACGCCGCTGATAATTCCTTGGCGACTTCCTCGTTACTGAATGTGCCGAAAGGATAGACTGCTGATAATTCTCTATCAGGAAAATTCTTTCGATGAAATTCGCTCGCTAAACGGACTTCACCCGCGATGCTTTCGATCATCTCACTGGAGCAAGGCTCTGTCATGGACGCAGTCCATCTGACCTCTCTTGAAAAATAAGGAGTTCCTTCTATAAACAAAGAAATTCCAAGTCGCTCAGGCTCCACACTAAGAAGAACGCCTCCTGGGCTTGACTTCTGCAATTGCCCATTCCACTTTAACACTCTTAAAACACTCAACGAGGGAGTCTCCATGGCAGTGGATACCCAGCCGAGTTCTTTAAAGAAAAGAGAGAATCTTTCTGAATACGATTGGTCTATTGCAAAGAAAACAACCTCCATTTCAGCAGACCGTTTTTGGGGCGGGAGAAGGATAAAATCACTATTGACCTTCTCCATGTTGAAGGGAAGATACTTCCGCGCTTCAAAACGAATGGCGGTTTGCCATTCTCTTTTGGGAATTTTAAGCATCTTAAAATACCGCATCACGACTTTTTCTTGGGGGAAAGAAAGAAAAAGTGAAGGGATTTCTCTTTTCTGTTTTTGCTTACCCGTGGCTTCGCCCCGAGGCGAGAAAGAATCCCTGAGGCGACCAATGAATAAAGATAGCTGTTGATCCAGTGAAAGATTTTCCGGTGAGAAATCAAAAAGCTCGACAGAAGGAGGGATTGCCTCTTGGACAAATTGTGTGAGTTGACACTTGTTTCCGCGTTCTGCCAGCTCAACAAACGTCATTTCCTTTGAACTGATATAGATTCCTACTGAGTTAAGCCTCCCCACACATTTCCTTTCTTCTGCCCCAATAGGGTCTATGGTATTTTTATCATTTCTATATTAGAAACGCTTGAAGTAACGGTTTTAGTCCTATCATGGTTGTCGGTAATCGTATAAGAGATTGAAATCGTCTCTCCCCCCATGGAAAACCCCCAATTGAACGGTCCCCCGATCACTCCACGATTTGCCTCGAAGAGGCCCCGCTGGAAACCAGCTTCCGCGGCGTAATAGGCTTTTGCCTTTCTGACCTGATGATAGCTCAGCTCAGCAATGGAGGTCGTATACAATAAAACCCCTGTCCCAATAATACTGAAGACAATGACCATCGCTAAAACAACGACAAGCGCTATCCCCTTCTGCATTTAAAAACTATAACAAAACTCCTGTTCGCTTGTCAATATCCCTAGTGTCAGGCCACGACTTCTTTCATCCATTGAAGATACCTCGGGTTCCCTTTTAAAAGAGGAATCGCCAAAATTTCTGGGACCGAATAAGAGTGGTGTGCCTGAATCTCTTTCAATAACAAATCCCATTGAGACTTTTTGGTTTTGATGATTGCCAACGCCTCTTTTTCTTTCTGGATCTTTCCCTCCCACCAGAAAGAAGATTCCACGACTGGAATGAGGTTACAGCAGGCGATCAATCGTTTGCTCAATAAAACAGTGGTAATTCTCTTCGCTTCGGCTGTATTTTTAAAAGTCACTAATACAACAATATACGAAGTTGCCTTTCCCTTTTTTCCCATTTTCTATTCTCCATTTTCCATTTTCTTCTTTTCGATTATAACTCCCGCAGCGGGGACAGATTGATAATTTCCTGTTGATTTCATCGTCATAGAGATAAATACAGACGGGACACTGCCAGATCTCCTGCTGGCGGCTTCTGGGAAAGCTCACCGTTTGCCTGCGGGTTGAGAGAAACCAAAAAGATAAAATTCCCAGAGTCGCCATTCCGACCCACAGAGCCACAGCCATCGAGAATTCGATTGGAATCACTGCAGTTTCCTTGAAAGATGAATTTTCAACAAACCCGATTGTTTTGTCTCTTGCGGCGCAAATCGCCACCGACGGATATAAGACATCCCCAACAAATCCAGCTCCATCTTCCCACTTGAGAGAATCGGAGCCACCTGCTGCACAATGCCGTCTTTAGACACGGTCAATTGGAAGGACATGTTAAGCGAGTCCGGCATATTTTCGTTATTTTTAAAATACTCAACTATGTTCGGCTGGAATAAAACGATTCTTCCCCTGATGTCTCCTTCCAGCGCTAAAAAAGGAGACTCAGGAATTTTTAAAACGCGAAGATCTGAGCCGGCTGCCAGCGGCGGCCTTTGATAGAAAACTTCCGTATCCCGGTTCCACTCCGTCAGAGTGGGTTGACGCAAAATAGGAATCTCTTGGGAGTTTCTCTGCTCGGCGGCGACCGGGACGGGAGTTAAAACCTTCGCGGGAAACCATGATTTGGCGGGGTGTTCTAATTTGATTTCTCCCAGTGGAACCATTTTAAAGGAGTAGTCGTCTAGGATAGACCCCAAAAAAGAAACGCGGCAGGATTGGTAGGAAAAAACGGGTTGAGGAGATTCGATCTTAACCTGGAACAGAAAAACAGCCATCCCATGAGCCAATAACGAAAAAATAACCGTCTTTCTGAACCCGAATTCACGGTTCACTCGACTTCCCGATTGGTTGCTATGTTAATCTGCGTGATCCCTGAATCACGGCAAAGATCCCAAATTCCAACCACTTTTCCCAGTGGGGTCCCCCGGTCGGCCTTGATCAACATCGTCTTGCGCGCTTTTGCCGCCTGCGTTAATTTTTCCTTTAACTCCGATTCGCTGATCAGTTTTTCATTAAAATAGAGGAGGTTTTCCTTCGTCAGGGTGATGGTGACGTTCTTCGCTTCCTGCACGACTTCGGAAGTGACCGCCTTGGGAAGATTGATTTTGATCCCGGGCTGGGCGATAAAGCTGGACGTCAGCATAAAGAAAATAAGCAACTGAAACACGACGTCGATCAACGGGGTCATGTCAAATCCTTTTTCGTATTGAACGGTTCTCTTAAACTTCATGCTAAAGTGCCTCTATTGGACAGGACATCGAGTAACTGGCCGGCGCTCCGCTCCATTTCATTGACAAAAGTCTCCACGCGGTGAACAAAATAGTTATAGATGACAATGGTCGGGATCGCGACCATCAGTCCGGCGACGGTCGTGAGCAGCGCCTCCCAGATGCCTCCCGCTAAATCGCCGGGGTTGATCGGATTCATCGCGGACGATTTTTCCTGAATGATCTGAAAACAGCGAACCAATCCCGTCACGGTCCCCAGCAACCCCAGAAGGGGAGCGATATGGGAGATCGTTCCCAAGATTCCCAGGTTTTGTTCAAGCCGGGGAATCTCATGCTGGGCCGCGTCCTGGATCGCCTCGCGAATTTCTTCACGGGGCCGGTCATGCTTGAGAATTCCAACCCTTAAGACCTGTGGAATCGGGCCCTGCGTCTGTTCGCAAATCTGCAGGGCTTCCTTAATTTTGTTCCGCCGTATTGAGTCGACGATGGTATCCAGGAACTTCTGGGTGTCGATCTTCACCCGATGAAGATGATAAAACCGCTCCATCACGACCGCGAGAGCGATCATCGAACAGAGAATGATCGGTATCATCACCGGCCCGCCTTTTTGAATAATCTCTAACATCGCGACCTCCTATTGTTTTTCTTGGTTTCTGGCAATCGATTCCATCCGCCCATTCGCCCATTGGGTTTCTTCGGGGCTGGCATGATCCAATAATTTAGAATAAGCCAATTTCGCCTCCTGCCAGCGTCCTTCTTCTTCAAAGGACTTGGCGACTTCCATCCAGGCCTTGCGGACCCACTGCTCCGCCCCCGGGTACCGGTAAGAAACCTCCAGGAACTCTTCGATCGCTCGTTCGCGGTTGCCAGTTTCTTTAAGAGCGGCGGCTAATCGGAACTGCGCCTCCGCGTTCAGGGCGGGATCCGGCAAACCCAGCGCCTGTTTTAAGAATCGAACCGCCTCCTGCCATTGCCTCTGATCCGCGTAGAGTTCTCCCAGCCGCAGCGCCGCCAGTTTTCCAAAATTGTGGTTCTTAAAACGAACGACCGCCGCCTGATATTTTTCAACCGCGGCCTCTTTCCTCCCCATTTTTAAATACAGATCCCCCATCCGCAATAAGGTTTCCGGAACGAGATCACTCTTGGGATATTCCTGAATCAGTTCCGAAAATCCTTCGAGCGCCTTTTCAGGATTTTGTTCATTCTCGTAAGTCCAAGCGGTCCGGTAAAACGCGTCGTCCGCCAATTCGTGTTTGGGAAAAAGATCTCCGACTTCTTTAAAATTTTCTCTCGCCAGATCATACTTCCCCTGTTCGGAATAGTACTCCCCGAACCAAAATTGAACGTCCGCCGCTAAACTCGATTTCGGGTACCGGTGCAGTAAGTCTTTGAATTCGTCGAGCGCTTTCTTCTCCTTTCCAAGGCGATAAAGCGCCCATGCCGTTTGATACTGCGCCTTTAGGGCTATGTCGCTTCCCGGGTTCTCCTTTCGAAGATTTTGGAAGATCGTGATCGCGTCCTCGTATTTTTCCTGGTTGGCTTTAATCGTCGCGATCTGAAATTGAGCCTCGTTTTTCAACTCCGGCTGCGACGCCGACTGCGATAAAGATTGAAATTCTCCCGACGCTTTCTCATAATCCCCATTCTGGGCCGCGATCCAGCCCAGTTGAAATAAGCTCTGGTCTCTGTAGCGGCTCTGGGGAAAATGAGTCACCAAACTTTCAAAAGCGAACTGTGCGGCTTCATTCTCTCCGTTTCGGGTGAGAGCAATCCCCAGTTGATACTGCGCGTATTCAGTGTAAGGGCTCTCAGGATACTCTTTCAACACAACGTCAAAAATGTCCGACGCCTGTTTAAATTCCTCCTTATCCAGGTAGAGATCTCCTATCCGGCAGAGACTGCTCACTTTTAACAGCGGATCCTTCGCCCGCTCAGCCAGCTGTTGGAAAGCCCCGACGGCCTCGGGTATGGAGCCGGCCCGGGTATAAGCCCATCCTAAATTATAGCAGGCGTCCTCTAATAACGGAGAAGATGGAAACTGATGAATCAACATCGAGTAAAAATCGCCGGCCGATTTAAACTTCCCCTGTTCATAAAAACAATCGGCTTTCCAGAATAGGGCGTCGTCGTTCCACTCACTCTGCGGGTATTTCTCGATCAGCAGAGAAAACCGCTCTATCGCCTCTGGATATTTCCCTGATTTAGCCAGGGCCAATCCGGTGCCAAAGACAGCCCCTTCCATGAAAGAATTCTTTTCCGTGAGTTCGGTGAACTGCCTGAAGGAATCCACGGCTTTCTGGTAATCCTGCGATTGAAGATACGCCCATGCCAGAGGATAATGCGCCGGCAGGATCCATTCCCGTGATCCGGCCTCGATCATTCTAGGCTCTAATAAAGAAATCACTTTCTCGTATTCCTTCTGGGAATAAAGAACCTGCCCGAGCAGAAAAAGAATCTTGCCTCTTTGGGAATCGTTCGCTGTCCCGACTGCGAGCAGTTCAGAAAGAACGCGCGACGACTCCTCATAGCGTTTCAGTTGGTACAAACTCTCGCCGGCTCCAATCTGGGCGTTCGTATAAAGATCCCCTTTAGGAAAACGTTCCAGAAACTGCTCATAGGTTTTGAGCGCCCCCTCCCAGTCTCCATCCAATTGCGCCGCGTTCGCAGTGCCAAATAGAGCGAAACGGGTCAAAATATGCTGAGGATATTCATTCATGACCCGCTGATAAAATATTTTTGCCTGTTTGAAATCTTTGGCCTTCAGATAAACCTCTCCTGTCCAGTACAATCCGTCGGCGACAAAATCGTTGGGGACTGATTCTTTCCACACCTCTTCTAATTCGTTCAACGCTTTATTAAACAAACCAAAGTGTAACGCCGCCTGCCCCCGCAGCAAGTGGGCTTCCACAACACGGGGGCTGTGAGGATACCAGCGGATCAGATGATCCAATTTCTCATCCGCTAAAGAATAAAATTTGTCCTCAAACGCTTTTGTCCCAAGAAAAAAAAGTTCCTCGTCGCGGCCAGGGGCCGCATGGGCATTAACGGTGAAATCCAAATAACAAAGCACCAATGACAAAATAAATCCAAAACACAAAATTCTAAACCAAAAATTTCTGCCATTTGGATTTTGAGATTTGAACTTATTTTGAATTTTGGATTTTGTCATTTGTTCATTAAACCCTGGACTTTTCCAGGATTGATTTCAGATACTGCCCCGTATATGAACTAGGGTTCGCCGCTATTTCCTCCGGCGTTCCCTCCGCCACTATTGTACCACCTCTGTCTCCCCCTTCGGGCCCCAAATCAATAACGTGATCAGCTGTTTTAATCACATCCAAATTATGCTCAATCACCAATACGGTATTCCCCCCGTTAACGAGTTCGTGAAGGACCCCGAGAAGTTTTTCGATGTCGGCAAAATGCAGTCCCGTAGTCGGTTCATCCAATAGATACACCGTCTTGCCGGTCGCCCGCTTGGAAAGCTCGGAGGACAATTTAATTCTCTGCGCCTCTCCCCCCGATAGAGTCGTGGCTGACTGCCCCAATTCCAGGTATCCCAGTCCCACTCTCGCGAGGACCTCCAGTTTTTCTTTGATGTGAGGAATATTTTTAAACAACTCCAGCGCTTCTTCAACCGTCATGTTCAAAACATCGGCAATCGTCTTTCCTTTATAAAGAATCTGGAGCGTTTGTTCGTTAAAACGTTTCCCCTTGCAGATTTCACACGGGACGTAAACATCGGGCAGGAAGTGCATCTCAATTTTTTTAATTCCGTCTCCCTGGCAGGCCTCGCAGCGCCCTCCCTTGACGTTAAAACTAAAACGCCCCGGGCGATATCCTCTTATTTTGGATTCCGGAAGCTGGCAAAAAAGATCCCGAATCGGGCTGAAAGTTCCCGTGTAGGTGGCTGGATTGGAGCGCGGGGTCCGGCCGATCGGAGACTGGTCAATGACGATCACCTTGTCCAACAGCTCCAGTCCCAGAATTTTCTGATGCCTGCCCGGTTTTTCCTTCGACTGATACAGATCCCTCGCCAGAGCGCGATAAAGAATCTCATGAACCAGCGTGCTTTTTCCGGAACCGGAAACACCCGTCACGCAGACAAACAGTCCCAACGGAATTTTTACGTCAATCTCCTTAAGATTATGCTCCGCGGCTTTCTGAATCACCAGCAAACGATTTTTCTGAAGAGGGCGCCGTTTCGCGGGAAGCGGGACCGAAAATTCGCCGCGGAGATATTTTCCGGTTAAGGAGTTTTGGGCCGACAAAATCGCTTTGATGGAACCGCTGGCAATAATCTCCCCCCCATGTTTTCCCGCCCCCGGCCCTAGATCCACAATGAAGTCGGCGCTGCGGATCGTCGCTTCATCATGTTCCACGACCACCAGCGTATTTCCTAAATCCCTCAGGGCCCTCAGCGTCGTCAGAAGTTTCGCGTTGTCTTTTTGGTGCAGACCGATACTCGGTTCATCTAGTATATAAAGAACACCCACCAACCCCGCCCCGATCTGAGTCGCCAATCGAATCCGCTGAGCTTCTCCGCCGGAGAGCGTCGCCGTGACCCGGTCTAAAGTCAAATAATCCAATCCCACGTCCATTAAGAATTTAATCCTCTGCCGGATTTCCTTAAGAATTTGATGGGCAATCTTCTGCTGGTATTCGTTCAGTGAAAGAGTTTCAAAGAATTTGGCGGCGGCCCCGATTGGCAAAGCGGTCAATTCATGAATCGGTTTCCCGCAGATTTTGACCGCCAGCGCCTCCGGCCTTAACCGCGTTCCGCCGCAGGCGGGGCACGGGAGCACACTCATGTACTTGGAGATTTCTTGTTTGACGTAGTCGCTTTCTGTCTCCCTAAAACGCCGATGAAGATTTGGAATCACTCCTTCAAACTCGACTCCCCCGGAATTTTCCGAGCCGAACAGGACGAGCCGGCGGATTTCTTGCGGCAGTTCGCTAAAGGGGATGGCCAAACTGAATCCCGCTCTTGCCCCCAATCGCCGCAAGAGACGACGGTAATACAAAACGATTCTCATCCCTCCCCGGCGCCACGGTTCAACCGCCCCCTCCTGAATGGTCCGATGGGGATCGGGGACAACCCGGTCAGGATCAATCTCCATGCGGTTGCCGAGTCCGTCGCATTGAGGGCACGCGCCATACGGGCTATTGAAGGAAAACAACCGGGGAGAAACCTCCCCCAGGCTGATGCCGCAGGAAAGGCAGGCGTGTTTCTCGCTAAAAACCTGGTCATTGACCATGACAACGCCGCTCCCAATCCTCAAGGCAGTCTCGATGGAATCTGAAATCCTTTCTTTGTTCTCCGGTTTTAGGTCCAGCCGGTCAATCATGACTTCGATCGAATGAATTCTTTTCTTGTCCAACACGGGAGGTTTGGAGACCTCGCAGATATGACCATCCACGCGAACCCGCGCGAAGCCGTCCTTTCGAACCTGTTCGAAAAGTTCCCGGTATTCTCCTTTTCTTCCTTGAATCAACGGCGCTAGAATCGTGAGCGCCGAACCAGCCGGCCATGAGTTTACCCAGTGAATTATCTGCTGGGAAGTCTGCCGCTGGATCAGCCGCCCGCATTGAAAACAGTGAGGCGCGCCGATCCGAGCGAAAAGAAGGCGCAGGTAGTCGTACAGTTCTGTCGTCGTGGCGACGGTGGAACGCGGGTTCGCGCTCGCGTTCCGTTGTTCAATGGCAATCGCCGGCGAGAGCCCCTCGATGGATTCAACATCCGGTTTTTGAAGCTGTTCTAGAAATTGACGCGCGTAAGCCGACAAGGACTCGACATAGCGCCTCTGCCCTTCGGCGTAGAGCGTGTCAAAAGCCAAGGACGATTTCCCAGAACCGCTCAAACCGGTAATCACGATCAGGCGGTTCCGGGGAAGTTCGAGATCGATATTCTTTAAATTATGTTCTCTTGCGCCGCGAATAATGATCGAATCAAGACTCATAAAGACTTCCTTATAGCTGATTGGCTAGTTTTTTCTTCACGGTAAGCACAGGGCCTCTGTGTTTTTTTTGGATATTGAACACAGAGGCCCCTGATAATGAAGCAAGCAGTCTATCTTCTTTTCTTTTTCTTCTTCTGCCCGCCGCGCGCCATCTTTGCGCGAGAGATATCCCCGTCCTTATCCACAAAATAGAGGAATCCCTGTTCCTTCTTAATCCCTACCTTGGCGACTTTCTGTGCCATTTTTTTTCACCCCCTCTCGTTTAACGCGTCACTTACGACTTACAACGTACGACTTACAACGTACGACTTACGACGTACGACTTACGACTAGATTAACTCCCCACCCTCACACTGGAGAAAATTTCTTCAAGCAGCGACTTCGCCGACAACACCGCCAGGTAACTTGTTTTTGGGTTCCCGGGGGCGGGGAGGTTCTCCATTCGAAACACCATTTTCCCCGACTCACCTTCCACTCGAATCTCGTGCATATTCCTGCGTAGCCCTGGAACAGCGATGATCTTTACTTTCCAATCGGCGTCAGGAGCGGCCAATTGCACAGTGGCCGAAACATTGATATTTTTGGGAAACAAACGGATCGCTTCCGTTGCGTTCCCTTCAAAAAGAACCGTCTCTTTTGAAATCGCCTGCCATTCTTTCTTTCTTTCTTTCCAGTACGGGGCGTCCGCGAGAGTCTCTGGAGCTTTACGGGTCGTCAAAACGGCCGTATCAATTTTAGAGAGAGCCGCCCCCTTAACAGCATCCAGTCCTCCGATGGCGCCGCTGGGGATATAAATCCGACAGCCATGCTCCTGTGCCAACGTGATTAAACCCTGATTCCGCGCTAATCCCCCAACGCTCATGACCAACAGATCTTTTCCCTTCTGTAATACTTTCTTGGCCACAAGGGGAACGGCTTCAACGCTGGCCGCTTCAACCACCAGGTCGCTTTTGGCGACAAGCTCCTCCAGAGAAACAACAGACACCGAAGAGAGCGAGAGAGATTTCTCGAGGCGGTTCGACTGAGAGGGGTTAAGGTCGTAAAGAGCCGCAAGTCTGGCTTTATTCTTTAAATGGGTATGGATCCAGCCGGCCAGTTCACCGCCGATCGTTCCGCAGCCGACAATACCGATGGAAACCCTGGGACGCTTTCTATTAGGCAAGGATTCCCGACTGAATTTTCTGGATGGCATTGCGCTGATCAACAAAAACCACCTTTGGACGATGTTTCCGTGCCGCTGTTTCTTCAATCATCGCGTAAGAAATAATGATCACTTTATCGCCCGGCTGGGCCCATCGCGCGGCCGCCCCGTTCATACAGATTGTTCCGTTCCCGCGCTTGCCGGCAATCACATACGTTTCGACGCGAGCGCCGTTGTTGAGATTAACGATTTGGACTTTTTCATACGTCAGTAAGTCCGCGGCAGACATCAGCGATTCATCAATGGTAATACTCCCCTTGTATTGAAGGTTCGCTTCGGTTACCGTCGCCGAATGGATTTTCGATTTGCACATGAAACGATACATATCACACCATTAAGTTATCGATGAACCGGGTTTTACCGACCCAAACAGCCCCTACCAGCAATGTTTTTTCGCGCGTTTTTTTTACCTTCTCTAACGTTTCAGGATCCACCATCTCCAGATAATCGAGTCTGATCCCCGGCGTTCGTCGAAGGGAATTCTTTAATTCTTTAAGAATCTCCGTCGAGCTCCCAGTCCCAGATAATACCATATCCCGTCCCTGTTGCAAAGCGGAAAATAACGCCGGCGCCCGGTTTCGTTGTGACGGCGTCAGATAGAGGTTCCGCGAACTCATCGCCAGGCCGTCCTTCTCTCTCACCGTCGGCAACACTTTGATTTTTAGACTAAAATTTAATTCCTTTGCCATCTTTCGGACGATGAACGCCTGCTGATAATCCTTCTGCCCGAAGTAAACCGTGTCGGGTTCCACCAGATGAAAGAGTTTCGTCAGAACCGTCAGGACTCCCCGGAAATGCGCCGGACGGCTCTTTCCCTCCAGAATGTTCGAAAGGGATTCATTAGAGACGAAAGTGGAAAATGGCCGTGGATACATTTGGCTGTCCGACGGACAGAAAAGATAATCCACCTTTTCCTTTTGAGCAAGATCGAAATCCCTTTTAAAGTCGCGCGGATATTTCCGTAGGTCCTCGCTCGGAGCGAATTGCGCGGGGTTTACATAAAGGCTCACGATAACGACATTGGCCTCTTTTCTTGCCCGCCTGAATAAAGAGAGATGACCCTCATGAAAATAGCCCATCGTTGGGACAAAACCGATGGTTTTGCCTTGCTTTTTGATTCGATGGATCATACACCGCATTGTCTCTAACGAACGAACCACATCAGTCACGAAAATTACCTCCCTAAAAACCCCTGTATTCTAACATATAAAAACCTTGTTTCTCCAGAGGGAATTGTGTTATAGATGTACTAGAATTAACGATGGAAAAAAGAATAGAGAATCTCCTTTTAACCGTTATACTCTTGACCGCGCTGGGCCTTTCCCTTTTTGGAATCCAGATGGGAGTCCCTTCTCGATGGTATGTGGACGAAGTCTACGCGACTTCCCTCAGGATTCTTGGAGAGAGGTCGTTGATGCCAGCCCTGACGAGCTCCCTTAATCCAGGAGCTTACCCAATCGCCCTGGCTGTATTCCAAATTCCCTATCTCCTCATTTTAAAACTCTCCGGTTATCCGATGGAATTGGCCGCGGCATCGGCCAGTCTCTCATGGACCCAAATGGCTTTGGACTATCCCGGATTAGCTTCAGGAATTATTATCTGGTCTCGGTTGTTTTCCGTTCTGCTGGGAGTGTCCAGCTGTTACATCCTTTATAAGCTCGGAAAGAGAATGTATCATCCCCGTGTCGGCCTCTATTCGGCTCTAGTCCTGGCAACTTCGATGGATTTTTCCGGCACTAATCACTTTGCCATTCCTACTTCCCTTGTCAGTTTTCTGACACTGTTTTCTTTCTATTTTGTCGTGGAGTTCTATGATTCCGGATTTAACACCCGTTTTATTAAACTAGCAGCCCTGACAGCGGGTCTGTGCTTTTCCACAAAATTAAATGGCCTTATCGCTATTTTACCTCTCGGCATCGTCTTGTGGTTTACCGATAGAAGACGATTAATCTTTTTTATCAGGACTTCGCTCTGTTATCTTATTCTGGGAGTCATTTTGGGAAACCCGATTGTCTTGATTCATCCGATCGAAAGCTTTAAACGATACGGGTATTTGCTCAATTACTATCTCATTGATATTGAACCGGCCACGATGGGACAAATTGAACACTATAATTTTTTTACCAGGGGCCTCGGTTTGGCCAACTATTTGATTCAGATAACGTATGGAATCGGAATCCCTTACGCGTTACTGGCCTTGGCGGGAATCGCAATTCATTTCTCCAATAGAAAAAACGGCCCGTTCCATCGGTGGTTGCTGGGACTTTTTTTGCTCTCCTATTGGTTCATCATCAGTTTAACCCAGTACGGCGTCAATAACGCGCCAGCGAAAGCAAGTGTTCTGTTAACCCCTTTTATAGCCCTATTAGCGGGAACGGGACTAGAACAGCTTCTTGGCTCTAAACAATGGGGACAATGGAAATGGCTTAAAGCGGCGCTCGCCGCTTCCGCCCTCTGTTATTCTTTCTGGTATTGCCTGTCCGCCGATTGGGTATTTATAAAAAAAGACACCCGCTATCAGGTGACACAATGGATTCATGAGAACATCCCCAAGGAGTCCACCGTCGAATTCCTTTTCGAGATCAATCGGGCCGCCTCGGAAGAACTCTTCAAAAACTACCAAATCCTTCACGCGGGAGTTAACGCCCGGGAATCTAAAGGAATCAGTCCTTTTAAGAACATGATGGAAAAATCGGTCTATTACTTTAACCATCGCGAAGCGGGCCCGGAAGGGAAATACTTAGTGCTTACCTTTGACTCTTTTACCGACATTCCTATTATTGAAAACGCTCCGCCTGATACTCTCATGGGGAAATGTCCTGTCATTCAGGGTCTTCTAAAAGGCAAATACCCTTACCGGTTGGCAAAAAAATTCATCCCGTCTAATTATAAAATTGAATCTCGGTGGTTTCCTGGCGTTCTAGTCCCTCTTTCATTCTGGAAAAATCCCATTCCCAACATGGGGTATATCTCACCCATCGTCTATATCTATGAAAGAACCAGCGCGTGAAAGAATATCACGGCGGTAATATTTATAATAAGTATGAAACCAGAAATCCGGTCGAAAAATTTCTGATGTCTCAGTTCTTCTCAGGCCTTTCCGAGATGGCCGCGGATCTAGAAGGCAGTATTGTTGACATGGGATGCGGTGAAGGATACGTTCTTAAATTTCTCGGCCATCAACTACAGGGAAACCTTTTTGGGCTAGATCTTTATCCCGGAGTGCTGCAAACTGCCAAGGAAAACAATGACGCAGGCTTCGCGGCCGCCTCCATTTATCAAACCCCGTTAAAAAATAAAAGCGTGGATGCGGTATTTTGCCTGGAAATTCTAGAGCATTTGGAAGAACCGCAGCGGGCGCTCCAGGAAATGATCAGAGTCGCGAAGAAACATATTATTTTGTCTGTTCCTTGGGAACCTTTTTGGCGGATTGGAAACATGGTCCGGTTGAAATATCTCTCTGACTTTGGAAATACTCCTGGACATCTTCAACATTGGACGGGACGCTCCTTCAAAAAGTTTCTGACACAATTTTCTCCCAAAAACATAGAGATTAAAAGGAGAGGACTATGGATGATGGCAAAGATCACGCTCAATTAAGAGAAACTTACGGCCAAAAAGCATTAGCCCAAATCCCCCGGCTCCTGAGCCAGCAGGACCGCAATCCGTTCTCCCCCACTTACGGCTGTTTTTACCGAATCTTCTGGCATGACCGGGCGATTGATTTTCCTTCGGCATTCGCCCAGTTTTCGACGCACGCGCTGGCATTGGTTTATTCGCGTCCGTTTACCAATAACCCTTTCTACCGGAATTCCAGGATACGCGATTGGACTATCGCCGGGCTCGACTACTGTCTAAAAATCCAGCACGGCGATGGTTCTTTCGATGAATTCTATCCCAATGAACGGGGCTGGGCGGGGCCAACCGCCTTCTTGATGGTCGCGCTGATATCGAGCTATGAGCTTTTCCGCGATGAAATGCCGGAATCTTCCATCCAAAAACTCCGAAAAGGGGCCCTGCTCTCGGCCCGCTTCCTCTCCCGATACGAAGAAGAAGGCGTCTTATCAAACCACCACGCGCTGGCTGTCCTAGCCCTTTATAAAATCTATCAGCTCCTCAAAGAGGAATGGATTCTCGACGCCGTTAAAAGAAAAATCGAACGGCTGAAGAGTTTCGCCAGCCGGGAAGGGTGGTTTCTGGAGTACGACGGCGCGGATTTGGGGTATCTGTCCGCCACGGTTAGTTTCTTGGGAAAACTGTTTAAAGCCGGCTACGAAGACGCTGAGCTCTTTGATTTAACCAGAAAAGCGGTCGAATTCTGCGGTTATTTTATCTACCCGGACAACTCCTTTGGCGGCAACATCGGGAGCAGACAGACTGTTCATTTCTATCCTCATGGTTTTGAAATCCTAGCCCCCAAAATCCCGTTGGCTGGATCCATCCTTAATCAGGTTCTCCCAGGCATTGACCAGGGAAAGATCTTGACTCCTGAATTGCAGGAAGACCGGTATTTTATCTGCCGGCTGCCCGAGTTTCTGGAGGCCTATCTGGATTTCACTCCCAGATCCCAATTACTCCCCTCTCTCCCCTACCAAGAGAAAGATTTTAACCGTTATTTCGATGAAGCTGGGATTCAAGTTTTTAAGAGCGGTGATTTTTACGGGGTCTGCAATTACAAGAAAGGGGGTGTTTTAAAACTTTTTTCGATCTCCGGAAAGAAACTCTTGCACCAAGACTCCGGAATAACAGGGATTTTATCTGACGGAGCCATGATCACCACCCAATGGATTAACCCCAAAACTAAGATTACGGTTCAAGATAAAAACAAAATCTGCGTTAGGGGCCGCTTTCATCAGATTTCCAACCCTTATCTCACTCCGCTCAGGATGATCCTCTTTCGTCTTGTTTTACTTGCCGTCGGCTGGAATCTGAAATGGGCAATATGGCTTAAGGGGCAGATCCGTAAGAAATCCAGTCTGGGAACCAAGGAAATCCCCATCGAGTTCCAGAGAACGGTTTCATTTTCCGGGACCGAACTGAAGATTGACGATCAAGTCAGGCTTTTAGGGAACCGGATCCCCCAGCGGATGAAAATCGGGGGAGAGTTCCTCCTTCGTTACGTCCCGCAGTCACGATATTTCATGCCCCATGATTTGGAAGATTCCGGTCTGGAATTAACCGCGCGGGAACTCGACCAATTAAAGATTCAAGGCAGGCTGGTTCTTTCAAAAATAATCCAATTCAGCGAAGCAGTCGTTCCGGAGCAATTTCCCTAAGAGGGATTTTCACGAACTCGCGCTCTTGGATTCTTGGATGCGGGATTTGAAGATCATTCTCAAAAATCTTTTGTTGGCCAAAGAAGAGAATGTCTAAATCGATTTCTCTGGGCCCGTAACGAACCCGTTGTTTCCGCCCAACTTTTTTTTCAATCTCTCTCAAGCGGATCAGAAATTCCCCGGGCAAAAGAGATGTCTCTAATTTTATGGCCCCATTGAGGAATTTCCCCTGCGGCGGCCCTCCGACCGGGTCGGTTTCATAAAGAGAAGAAATCTTTTTGACATAGACGCCGGAGGTTTCGCGAAGGTATTGAATCGCTGATTGGATATATTTTTTCCGGTTGCCGAGATTAGAACCAACACCTAAATAAACAGTCTCCATTGGATCAAACCTGAAATGACTTTAAACGAGAAAGAGCAGCCCTGATCCTCTCAACAGGAACCGTTAAAGCAAAACGGACATAGCCCTCTCCTGACGGGCCAAACCCAATTCCGGGGGTCACAACAATATGGCGCTTCTCCAATAATTCCCTGGCAAAAGGGGCCGATTTCTTGCCTTGAGGAACCGGAGTCCACAGATAGAAAGTGGACTTGGGAGGCGTGACCTTCCATCCTATCTTCAGAAGCCCTTCACAAAGCAGATCTCTCCGCTCCTGATAAATCCGGTGGGTTTCGATTAAAAAACTATTCCCGAGTTTAAGCGCCGCGATACCGGCTAATTGAACGGCTTGAAAAACGCCGGAGTCAATATTGGATTTTACAATCCCTATCCCCTCGACGATCTTTGGATGGCCGCAAACCCATCCTAACCGCCAGCCGGTCATGTTATAAGTTTTTGAGAGCGAATGGAATTCGACCCCGACCTCCTTCGCCCCTTTTAGTTGCAGAAAACTGGGAGCGTTGTACCCATCGTAGGAGACTTCTGAGTAAGCGTTATCGTAGCAGACGATGATCCGGCGCTTCTTGGCAAAGTGAATCACTTCTTCCAAGAACTCCAAAGGGGCCGCCGCGCCGGTCGGATTGTTGGGATAATTCAGGAAAAGGATTTTTGCCTTCCTTAAGACTGACGACGGGATTGGGTCCAAATCAGGCAGAAAATGGTTCTCTTTTAATAACGGCAGAAGATAACTCTTCCCTCCCGCGAAAAGAGTGCCTCCCCGATACGGCGGATAACAAGGGTCGGGGACAAGAGCGACGTCGCCAGGATTCAGAAACGCGAACGGAGCGTGAGCGATTCCCTCTTTGGACCCGATCAAGGAATGGATTTCAGTCTCGGGTGACAGCAGAACGCCAAAACGTCTTTCATACCAATGGGCAATCTCTTTCCTCAGGAGTTCCAGCCCACGCGTCGTCGGATAACGATGGTTGGCGGCGCCCAAAGCTCCCTGATACAGTGCCTCGATGATTGGCCTTGGCGTCGGGAGATCCGGGTCCCCCACGCCGAAATCAATGACATCTTTTCCCTCGGCAACCGCTTTCTTCTTCGCCGCGTCAATCTGCGCGAAGAGGTAGGGGGGAAGCTGTTGAATTCTTTTGGCGTAGGTGACTTTTAGCATAAAGTGAGAACATCCTTCATTGCATAGAGCCCCGGCTTCTGCTTGGCCACAAACTTTGCCGCCCGCAATGCTCCCAGAGCAAACGTATCACGGTTGTCGGCTGTGTGCGTTAATTCTATCCTCTCTTGACTCCCTATAAAAGTGACCGTGTGAATCCCTACCACTTCTCCCTCTCTAATCGAATGGATTGGAATTTGTTCAACTTTTTTCTTGAGCGTCTCGGCGATAACTTCGGCTAACTTCTTCGCCGTGCCGCTGGGGGCGTCTTTTTTATGGACATGATGTGTTTCTGTAATTTCAATCTTGTATTCCCGCCCTATTTTTTTTGTGACGTCTCTGATCATTTCAAAAAATTGATTCACTCCCACACTCATGTTCGGAGACAAAAGGAGCGGAATAACATTGGACGCTTTGTGAATCTCTTCCATTTGCTGATCCGCAAACCCTGTCGTGCCGATCACGACGGCCTTTCCGGCTTTCACGGCTTGCCGCAAGTGCGCCAGGGTTGCCTCCGGCGCCGTGAAATCAATGAGAACGTCTCCCTTAGCCAGGAGCGGGTCAAGATCATCCGTCACCTTGATCCTTGAGAATATTTCCTTCCCGATTTCCGGCTTGCCTGCGGCTTCCAACGCTCCGACGATCCTGAAATTAGGATCGTTTTGAGCAAGAGCCAGAATCCGGCTCCCCATCCTGCCGCACGCGCCGCTGACGATGAGGTGAATCATATGAGTTTGTATTCCTTTAGCACTTTCTTCAACTTCGCCTCATTCTCCGCCTGCATCGGGCAGAGCGGCAGACGAAGCTCCAGTTGAATCTCCCCCATCAAGGAGAGTGCCGTTTTGACAGGAATCGGGTTTGTCTCCACAAACAGAATCTGCGATAGCGGCAGAAGATAGTAATGTAACTTCTGCGCTTCTTTTGTATTTCCTTTGAGAAACTCACTCACCATTCGAGTTGTCTCCTTCGGCAATAAATGCGCCACGACGGAGATCACCCCTTCGGCACCGAGCGCCAGTAATGGAAGTGTCAGTGAATCATCCCCGCTTAAAACAGTGATATCACAGAGCTGTCGGATCTGACTGGTCTGATCCATAGAGCCAGTTGACTCCTTGATTGCCACGATATTTGGAATTTTAGACAGTCGAGCAACCGTGGCTGGTGCCATATTGACTCCTGTCCTGCCAGGAATGTTGTAAAGAACAATCGGGATATCTACACTCTTTGCCACTTTTTCAAAATGCTGGTATTGCCCCTCCGCCGTCGGCTTGTTGTAATAAGGAGTAATCAATAAAGCGCCATCCGCCCCCGCCTTCTTGGCGTGGCGCGTCAAACCGACCGCCTCCTCCGTTGAATTGGAACCTGTTCCGGCGATGACAAGCGAGCGCCTTTTCGCCTGTTCCACCACGATTGAAATGATCGTCTTCTGTTCCTCATGGCTCAGCGTCGCCGCTTCTCCGGTGCTCCCGCAGGGAACTAATCCTTCGACTCCTTCGCCGATCAGGAAATCAACCTGCCGGCGGAGTCTTTTCTCATCCACCTTGCCATGATGGAACGGCGTCACCATCGCTACAAAAGTTCCTTTAAACATTTTCGATTTCTCCTTTAAAAATTATTTTCACGGCCCCTTCCAGCCACACCTTTGTTATTATATTTTTCTCTCTGACAAAATCAACCAACAAAACCTCACCCCCCCGCGTAGAAACTTCAACGGGTGACGTCACTTTTCCCTGCTGAGCCGCTACTAACGCCGCGGCGCTCGCCCCTGTCCCACAGGCGAGTGTTTCTCCTTCTACTCCCCGTTCATAGGTGCGCACGGCGATCCTGCGGCGGCTGTCGCAATGAACAAAGTTAACGTTGGTCCCGTGAGGGGCAAAGTCGCGATGACGCCGAATCCACTCCCCTAACTCCGCCACGTCAATCTGTTCCAAATGATTGACAAAGAATACCGCGTGAGGGACGCCGGTATTGATAAAACCTCCCTCTAAGACAATCTCCTCTTCGCCTCGTGGCGCTCGCCTCTCGGCGAAGCCGAGGGAAGCCACGGGCTTTTGGAAACGGATCGGCAGTTTCCATCCTTTCGGAGGAGAAAGATTGACTCGGACCCACCCCTTTTTTTTAACCTCCGCGTCCAAAACCCCCGCCATCGTCTCTACGTTCATCCGGCGGGGAGCGATCCGCTGTTGAAAAGCATAATCGGCAATACAACGGATCCCATTGCCGCACATTTCCGCTTCGCTGCCGTCTGGATTAAAAATCCGCATCCGGAAGTCGGCTTTGGTTTTGGGTCGGGCTTTTTCAAGAAACAGAACCCCGTCCGCGCCAATGCCATTGTGACGGTGGCAGAGCCGTTGGGCAAGGATTTCGTAGGGGCGGGCCCCCGTACCCGCCCTGATAGAGGACAACCACAGGGGGTTGCCCCTACTGTTGTCGATCACAATAAAATCATTCCCTGTTCCGGCCATTTTTGTGAACTTTATTTTACTTCTCACTTCTCATCATCCCTTTCTGTCATGACAAACCCAATTACTTTTTCCCTAAATAGAATCGGACAATCTCAACCAACTCGCCGCTTTCAAACGGCTTCGCCAAATAATCCTGCGCGCCGGCTTCTTTCGCCTTTTGCAAGCTTTCAGGCGATTTTATCGCCGTCAACATAATGATCGGAATATTTTGGGTCTCCGGGATTTTCCGAAGCCGGCGGCAGACTTCGAAACCATCCACCTGCGGCATCAGAATATCCAAAAGAATCAAGTCGGGCATGGTCTTGACAGCCTTGTCTATTCCATCCAAACCATCATAGGCAAGATTCACGGAATAACCGTTCACCTCAAGACGAATCTTCACCGTTTCCCCGATATCCACTTCGTCATCAATGACTAAGAGGCGTTTTCCCATGTGATCCCTCCACGAAAGGCGGTATTTTTTCCCCTTGAATTAACTCCGCATAAGTTTCCCGCCGGCGAACGACGGTAAATCGTCTCCCCTTCACCATCACTTCGGTCGGACGGGGACGGCTGTTGTAATTGCTCGCCATCGTGAAACCATACGCCCCCGCGCTCATCACCGCCAGTAAATCTCCCTGTTGTAACCTTGGCAGACGCCGATCTTTCCCAAGGAAATCACCGCTCTCGCAAATGGGACCGACGATATCAACAGGCTGGGAGCTGGGGGCTGGGAGCTGGGAGCGTTTTTTTACCACTGGCAGTATCTCATGGTAGGCATCGTAAAGACTCGGTCGGATCAAATCTCCCATCCCCGCGTCAACAATGGCAAACCGCCTTGCCGGCGTCTCCTTAATGTATTCAACCTTTGTCAACAGGACTCCGGCATTGCCCGAGATAAACCGCCCCGGTTCCAGAATAATCCGAAGGTTTCTCTCTTTAAGAATCGGGATGACCGCCTTAGCAAATTGCTGAGGCGTTAATGGGGTCTCCTTCTGGTAAATAATCCCAAGGCCGCCGCCGATATTGAGCCACTCGACGCGGTGCCCCATTCCGCGCAATCTTTCTATTAAGTCGATCGTCTTGCGCAAAGCCCGGATAAACGGAGCCGCTTCAGTAATCTGTGAACCGATATGGACATGAATCCCCGCGAACCGAATGAAAGAATATTGTTTCTTCTCATCGAAAAGTCTCGCCGCTGTTTCAAAATCAAGGCCGAATTTGCTCGTCCCAACTCCCGTTTTAATATAGTGGTGCGTCGAGGACTCCACATTCGGATTGACCCTCAGCGCGATATTGGGCGTTCTTCTTTCTTGCTCCGCGATCTGGTTGATTCTCTCCAGTTCCGGAACCGACTCAACATTAAAGAACAGTATTTTCCTCCGGAGCGCCTCCCTGATTTCCGCATCGCTCTTCCCAACACCGGCGAAAACGATCTTTCGCGGATCCGCGCCGATCTTGAATGCCCGATAAAGCTCTCCCCCTGAAACGATATCTAGCCCCGCTCCGCGACTGACTAAAACTTTACATACTGCCAGATTGGAATTGGACTTCATGGAAAAGCAGATCAGCGGATTGAGTGGTCTTAGGACAGTCTGTAGTTTCTGAAGGTGTTCTACTAATGTCTTGTGGCTATAAACGTAGCAAGGGGTCCCTACCTCTTGCGCAAGCTTGGGAAGCGGAACCTTCTCACAAAATAAAATTTCTTTTCGATAGACAAAGTCGTGGAATCCTGAATGCATGTTGGACATTGTTCGCCTACTTTAGGGATTACCCAACACATCGTGCGTCCCAATCTTCCTTAATAGAATCTCATCTGTCCTATTCTCAAACGTTAACCGGCAATTCATTGTAATACTCATCTCCCAGATGGATTCGGTCCCTTTCATTTTCTTAACTCTCAAGGAAGGATGGAATGGGTCGTTCACAAGCAAATGTAATTTTTGATAGGTCAACTCTCTGATATCTCTTGGCAGTTTGTTAAAGGTCTTCTTGAAGGGCATGGTGAAGGTAATTTTCTTACTCTTCAAAGTGCTTCCTCATCTGGTCCACATCGTCAAAAGAGATCGTTTCTCCCTTTTCAATTGCTTCGTCAACTTTCTTTTCTCCTTCCTGCCATTTCTTCGTCCAAAACCAGGCTTGATTCTCGTCCACAACAGCTTTTGGTTTCACAATCACAACCCCTTCTCTAACAGCAAAATCCAGCAATGCCCCCATTCGAATGTGAAGCTTTTTACGAATCTCTGCCGGTATCGTGACTTGGAAATTTCGTGTCACCTTTGCTAGAGACATTTTTATAGCCTCCTTTATTCCTATTATAGGAGTTTACTATATTCTCAATCCTTTGTCAAGTACATACTACTACATCCCTAATCCCTGATGGATTAGATCGCTTTTGAGCAATCTCTCCCATCTTTGAATCTGTTTCTTCACCTGACTACGTGCGGTTCCACCCACGACGTCTTTTGAATCCACGGAGCGATAAGGATCTAATAATTCGTAGACATCCTCATCAAACTTGGGGCAGATTTTTTTAAAGTCAGAAATGGGACGATCCGAAAGCCGTTTCCCAAGTTCCAGCGAATCCCTGATGAAATGCCCGATCATATCGTGCGCCTCTCTGAATGCAATCCCGTTGCGGACTAAATACTCCACCAGATCGGCCGCGTATAACCCCTCGTCCTTTAATTGACGGTCAATTTGAAGCACATGGAAATCGGCCTTGCCAAGCAGTTCGCTCAGGATATCCAGAATGAGTTCCATCCTCTCAATACTGTCGAAAAGAGGCTCCTTGTCCAATTGCATATCCCGGTTATACGCCAGCGGAATTCCTTTCATGGTGACCAGCACGGAAACTAAATTGCCGTAAATCCTTCCCGTCGTTCCCCGGATTAACTCCAGAGGATCTGGATTTTTCTTTTGCGGCATGAGACTAGAGCCAGTGCAGAAAGCGTCATCGAGCTCCAGGAATCCGAATTCAGGACTGCTCCAGGCGATGAACTCTTCGCACATCCTCGATAAATGAAGCGACAGTATCGAAAGACTGGAGAGGAGTTCAACGCAATAGTCGCGGTCGCTCACAGCGTCGAGACTGTTTTGTGAAATCCTCGAGAAGCCGAGCAATTGAGCAACGTAGAATCGATCTATCGGAAGCGAGCTTCCCGCCAACGCCCCTGATCCCAGCGGGAGTTCATCCATCCGCCTCAAGGCGTCTTGAATTCTCTCTTTGTCCCGCTCCAGCATGTGACAGTAAGCCAGCAAATGATGGCTTAAAACCACCGGCTGGGCGTGCTGGCTGTGAGTGTAGCCGGGGATCACATGCTCGACATGGTTCTCCGCCAGATCCACAAGAACCCGCTGGAGCTTTCTTAACTTCGTTTGAATTCTTCCTCCCTCTTCACGACAGTAGAGCCGTGTGTCCAAAGTCACCTGGTCATTTCGGCTCCTGGCGGTGTGCAGTTTATGCCCGACCGTTCCCACTCTTTTATCCAGAGCGTCCTGGATGAGGGAATGGATATCCTCATACTTGCCCGACAGGGAGAGTTTTCCTTTTTTCAGATCCCTCAAGAGCGACTCTAACCCGCGGACAATCCTCGCTGAATCCTTTGGAGGAATAATTTTCGTCTTCCCAAGCATCTTCGCGTGCGCGATGCTCCCAAGGAGGTCGTACCGAGCCAGTTTCTTGTCATAAGAAAGACTCTCCGACAACTTGAACAGCAACGGATGCATCTCTTTTTTAAATCTCCCACCCCATAGTTTCTTCATTGAAAAATCTCCCTCTTCAGCGTACAGGGGACAGGGGACAGTAAAATTTTTCCTGTACCCTGAACGCTGTCCCCTAGCTTTTATATGGCATTGCTCAAACTTTGATAAACCTCTCCGTAATCCGGCGATGAAACTGTCCATCTCTAGAGATTTGAAGCTGAGTTGAACCTACAGCCAAAAAACTTGAATTTCCTGATGAAGTTTTTGAAATTCTTTATCTCCCGTGAGGACTTTGCATCCTTCTCGTTTAGCAAGGGCGGCTGCGAAACAATCACCATATGCAATCGCATAGCGTGCCTTGAATCGAGAGGCTTGATAAATTAACTCGCGGTCTACTCCCACTAACTCAATAGGTAGTTGCTCCATGACCAATAGACACTCCTCAGCATGCGATTCGCCTTTGGATCGAGAAATAGCATAATAGACCTCCCCCCAATTGATTAAGTTCATGAGGGGATAGATTTCTTTTCGACTCGCCTTTTCTAAAAACTGAACCACCTTGCCGGCACATTTTTCCTGTTCGAAATATCCAACGATAGCGTAACTATCCAAAACAATCTTTTGTGGATTCATCGTTTGGACTCAAGAATACGATCCCGTAGAAGTTCCTTGAGCGCGGACCGTCCCCCCTTGACTATCCCTAATCCCTGATGGATTGGATCGCTTAGCAGGGGTTTGAAAATAATTTCCCCCTCTCGGTCTAAAACGGCTAAACGAGTCCCCTTTTGGATATGATACTTCCTTCTTAAATCGGCTGGAATGACTACCTGTCCCTTAATTGTAGCCTGTGCGATCATCATTGTTATACTCCTATATTAGATGTATTACTTTCTATTAAAAGTATAACATCCTTTACTTAAAAAAGCAAATACCATTAACAGTTCCCTTTTTGAAGAATTTTTCATTAAAAATAAGAACCGTCCCCATTGTTCTTCACCAGAAAATGAAATGCTTTTACTCCACGCTAGTTTCCATTCTTATACGGCATTCCCCACACCTTAATGAACCCTTCCGCAATCCTACGATCGAACTGATCCCCTTTTTCGTAAGTCGCCAAGGATCTGTGGTAGCGAGAGTAATGAGAACTTCTCCCCACGCAAATTGAAAAACCTGGATACAACCGCATTCTAACCACTCCGGAAACCCGGCGCTGCGTTTTCTGGACAAATCCATCCAGCGCTTCTTTAAGCGGCGTGAACCATTGACCGTTATACACCAACTGCGCATATTTGGGCGCTAGGGATTCCTTAAATTGGAATAATTCCCGGTCCAGTGTGAGCGCTTCCAATTCTCGATGCGCCTGCAGTAGAATCGTTGCCGCCGGCGCTTCATAAATTTCCCGCGACTTAATTCCGACCAGCCGGTTCTCGACTGAGTCAATCCTCCCAATCCCATAACGCGCTCCCAATTGGTTCAGTTTTTCTATCAAGGAAAGTGAGTCCATTCTCTTTCCGTTTAATCCATACGGAATTCCCCGTTGGAACGCGATTTCCACTTCTACGCTCTTGCGGGGAGCCTTCAGCGGATCTTGAGTCCATTGATACGCCTCTTCTGGAGGAGCCACGTCAGGATCCTCCAGGACACCGCACTCAATACTCACCCCCCATAAATTTTCATCAATACTATAGGGGCTCTTTTTCTTCACAGGGATCGGGATCCCATTGGCTTGGGCATATTCAATTTCTTGTTCTCGAGTCGTCAGTTCCCACTCCCGCAGAGGGGCGATGATCTCTAAATTCGGTGCCAGAGTCATCACTGCCATATCAAACCGTACCTGATCGTTTCCCTTTCCGGTACAACCATGGGCAATGGTGGCCGCTTTCTCTTTTCTCGCGATCCCGATCAGTTTCTTAGCGATTAACGGGCGGCTTAACGCCGTCGCTAAAAGATATTTCCCTTCATAGACCGCGTGGGCTTGAAGAGCCGGCCGGATGTATTGCTCGACAAATTCCCTTTTGGCGTCAAGGCAGTAAGTTTTAACCGCGCCGATTTTAGCGGCTTTAGCCGCTAACGGCTTTAGCTGTTTTCCCTGGCCGACGTCCACAAGAACCGCCACAACATCAAAGCCCTTCTTCTCTTTGAGCCAGTGGATCGCCACCGAGGTATCGAGCCCGCCGGAATACGCCAGGATTACTTTCTGATGTGCCATAGAAATTATCCATCCTTTTCAGGGTACAGGGACAGCGTCCAGAAAAACTTTCACTGTACCCTGAACGCTGTACGCTGTACGCTGTTCCTAAGCCACAAATACAAAATCGCCTTGTGCAGATGCAGCTTGTTTTCCGTTTGATCAAAAATAATCGAATGCCCTCCGTCAAAAACCTCGTCGGCAATCTCCTCTCCCCGGTGAGCCGGCAGACAATGCATCACTACGTGTTTGGGTTTTGCCAAAGCGGTCAACCGGGGATTCACTTGAAACTCTCTGAATATCTCCGCTCTTTCCTTCGCCTCTTTCTCCTGCCCCATGCTCGTCCAGACGTCGGTATAAACGACGTCCGCTCCTTCAACCGCTTTCCTGGGATCATCACCCGCGCTGATCTTCGATGTGCGAGACAGCGCCCAGCTCAAAACCTCTTTGTCCGCCTCATACCCTTTGGGAGTCGCGATCTTTAAAGAGACTCCCGTCAGGGCGCAAATCTGAATTAAAGAATGCAGAACGTTGTTTCCGTCCCCGACATAGGAAACCACCAAAGAGTCGAGGGATGAAAACCGTTCTTTCATCGTGAACAAATCGCTCAACGCCTGACAGGGATGATAAGAATTACTCAGCCCATTGATCACGGGGATGGAAGAATGCTTTGCCAGATTCTCCACATCCTGCTGGGCGTAGGTCCTGGCCACGATTCCGTCGAGATACCTCGACAAAGTCCTTGCCAAATCCCGGATATCTTCCCGGATTCCCAAGCGGATATCTTCCGCCCCCAGATAAATCGCGTTTCCTCCCAGCTGAAACATGCCGACCTCAAAGGAAAGACGCGTTCTCGTGGACGGTTTCTGAAACACAAGGCCGATGGTTTTGTCAGAGAGAACTTGCCGGTACTGCTTCGGTTCTTTCTTGAGCTTGGCCGTTAAATCAAAAATCGCCTCGATCTCCGGACGGTCCAAACTATCTAAGTTAAGCAGATCTTTTGTCTTCATGTGACCGCCAGCGCTCCTTCCAGGATTTCCAACCCCTGATCCAGCTCGGCCGGAGTAACCGTCAAAGCGGGCATAATCCTCAGCACTTTTTCCTGCGCACAGTTGATCAACAGCTTTCTCTTTAAGCATTCGGCGACAATCTCTTTCCCGGACTGGACCAATTCCACTCCGACCATCAATCCTTTCCCCCTGATTTCATGAATGACCAAATATTTCCTGGCCATCCGCTCTAAACGTTTCCTCAAGTCATTGCCCATTCTCGCCGCCCGCTGGGTCAATTTCCCTTTTTGAATCACGTCAAAAACAGCCAGCCCTGCCCGCGTGACCAGCGGCCCCCCTCCAAAAGTGGTCGCGTGGGTTCCAGGAACCAGAACGTTGTTCAATTTTTGATCCACCACCATGGCTCCGATCGGAACTCCGCCTCCCAGCGATTTCGCCAGCGTCATCACATCGGGTTTGATACCGTAATGTTGATAACAAAACATCTTCCCCGTCCGGCCCATACCGGTTTGCACTTCGTCTAAAATCAACAATAACCGGCGCTGATCGCATAATTTTCTTAACCCCCGCAAAAACTCTTTTGTCGCGACATGAATTCCGCCCTCTCCCTGAATCGGTTCCACTAAAACCGCGATGGTCTTACCGGTGACAGCCCGCTCGACCCCTCCTAAATCGTTAAAAGGAACATGGAGAAATCCCTCTACCAGCGGAGTAAATCCCTCATGGTATTTTGCCTGACCCGTCGCGCTGACCGCCGCTAATGTCCTTCCATGAAAGGAATTCTTCATGGCGATGATCTCGTACCGGCCTTCGTTATTTCCCCATTTTCTTGCCAGCTTAATCGAAGCCTCGATGGCTTCGGCGCCGCTGTTACTGAAGAAAACAAGTCCGCCAAAGGAACTCTTAGAAATTTTCTCCGCCAGAGCCGCCTGCCAGGGATGATCGTAATTATTGGAAACATGCAGCAGTTTTCCCGACTGATCACGGATCGCGCTCACTACTTTTGGATGACAGTGTCCCAAACCATTGACTCCCCAGCCGGGAAAGAAGTCGAGATATTTGTTCCCGTCCGCGTCCCAAAGCCAGGAACCCGATCCCCGGACAAACGCGACGCCGGCCTTCGAGTAATTTGGCAGAACATACTCTTCGTATTTCTGGCGAATTTGTTTACTTGTCACGATGAACCTTCAGGATTCAGGGTTCAGGATTCAGGATTTTTCTGTACCCTGACCTCTGTACCCTGTACCCTGAACCCTGTCCTTTACGATTTCCGTCCCGATTCCCTTGTCGGTAAAAATCTCCAGCAGCAGCGCGTGCGGGACATTGACACTGATGATGTGCGTTTTTCTGACCCCTTTATCCAGCGCTTCCAAACACGCGTTGACTTTCGGGATCATCCCTCCGCTGACGACTCCCGATTGAATCAATTGTTTTACTTGATCCGTCTCCAGCGTCGGGATTAAACTGCCGGTATTTTTCTCATCTTTTAGAATCCCCGCCACCGAAGTCATCAAAACCAGTTTATGGCACTCCAGCCGCGCGGCGACCCAGCTTGAGACTTGATCTCCGTTAACATTGTAAAGATGGTTATCGCTCCCGATTCCGATGGGGGAAATCACCGGGATCCGCCCCGCCTCCAGAACCTTTAGAATGGGAGCGGGGCGAACCAGCGTGATCTCACCGACGTAACCGACGTCTTCGCTCAACAGCATCTTCCTTACCCGCACTACATCCGCTTTTCTGCCATGCAGTCCCTCCGCTCTCCCTCCTAACTGTTCAATCTGATTGACCAGCCATCGGTTGACTTCCGCGAGACTGGAGTCAACAATATGAATCGTCTCTTCATCCGTGACCCGGATTCCATCCACAAAATGAGGAGTCTTCCCCCGTTCCTTCATTCTGGCGCTGATCAGAGGGCCTCCGCCGTGGACAATGACCGGCTTCATCCCGACATAACTCATGAAAACAATATCTTCAATGACCCCTTGGGTCAGTTTTTCATCCCCCATCGCGCTCCCGCCGAATTTGATCACGCTGATCTTCCCGCGGAATTCTTTGATATAGGGAAGAGCCTCGATTAATACATCAGCCTTGCGAATGAATTCGTCCATTTTTCAGCGTACAGGGTTCAGCGTACAGGGTACAGTTCCCTTTCTCTGAACCCTGCCCCCTGTACCCTGAACCCTGATCATGTTGTATACCCCGCATTAATCTTCACGTAATCCGCTGAGAGGTCTGTTGTCCAGGCGGTAAAGTCCGCCTTTCCTTCTCCCAGGTCCACCCCGATTTGAATCTCCGGGTTACGCAAAATTTGCTTTAGCTCCTCGCGGCTATGCTCCACCGGCTCCCCTTTGAGAAATACAAGAATCGTTCCAATCGTGATCTCCACCCGGTTCATCCGCACCGGCACCCCGCTGGATCCAACGCAGGCGGCGATTCTTCCCCAATTGGGGTCCGCGCCGTGCAGCATCGTTTTTACCAGCAGAGAATTGGCGATCCGATGAGCGATTTTCTTGGCGTCTCCTCTATTTTTGGCGCCGGTGACGTCAATTTCGACGAACTTGGTGGCCCCTTCTCCGTCCCGCACCATCATCTTTGCCATCTCTCCCATCACCTGTTCTAGTCCCGCCGAGAACTTTTGATACGCGGCGCTTCCGGATTGAATCGCCGGATTCCCCGCTTTCCCGTTGGCCAGAATCAGAACCATGTCGTTGGTGCTCATCTCTCCGTCAATGGTAACCGCGTTAAAAGTCGTTTCCGCCGCCTGGCTGAGAATTCTCTGGAGAACCGGCCCGGCGATTTTCGCGTCCGTTGTGATGAAGCAGAGCATCGTCGCCATTTCGGGGGCAATCATGCCGGCCCCTTTGGCAATTCCACCTAAAGAGATTTCATGGCCTTCAACCGAGAATCGAACCGCCGTTTCCTTGACAGTATGATCGGTGGTCAGGATCGCTTCGGCCGCCGAATGGCTCCCTTGAGAATTCAAATTTCTGACGACAGATTCAATCCCTTGAATCACCGTCTCCATCGGGAGCGGCCGCCCAATGACGCCGGTGGAAGCGACCAGCACTTCCCGCGGTTGGATCCCCAACAAACCGGCGCACTCAGAGGCCATCCGGCGGGCGTCCCCAAGCCCCTTCTTTCCTGTGGCGCAATTGGCGTTGCCGCTGTTGGCGATGATCGCCCTGGCCGTGCCGGGTCGAATATGTTCTTTGGTGACAAGAACCGGCGCCGCCTGAAGGCGATTTTTCGTGAAAACCGCGGCGGCAACCGCCGGAACTAACGAATAAATCAGCGCAAGGTCTTTCTTCCGCTTCTTAATCCCGCAAGCAATACCGGCGGCTCGAAATCCTTTCGGTGCTGTCACTCCTCCCTCAATCTGTTTTCCATCAATCCGCTTTCCATTTTCCATTTTCTACTTTCCGCTTTTAGGGCAATAACCCTAACTTTTCATCCCACCCATACATACAATTCAAATTCTGAACCGCCTGCCCCGCAGCCCCCTTGACTAAGTTGTCGATCGCCGAAATGACGATCGCCACTTTCCGTTCCGCGTCAATCGTGACGCCAATATCACAGAAGTTAGTCCTGACCACGTGGGCTAATTCCGGCCAGATCCCCGCCGCGTGAACTCTGACAAAAGGGGCATTCTGATAGAACGATTGATAGAGATTAATCACTTCGGATGTCTCCATTCCCTCTTTTAGCTTCGCATAGCAGGTTGTCAGAATTCCCCGATCCGTCGGCAATAGATGAGGGGTAAAAATAACATCCACCTCTTCCCGCGCCAGCTCGCTCAGTTCCTGTTCTATTTCTGGCGAATGCTGGTGCGCGTTGACCTTGTACGCCTTTAAATTCCCGTGGACTTCCGGAAAGTGAAGGAACGAGGAAGGTTTTTTCCCGGCCCCTGTCGCCCCTGATTTGGCGTCAATGATGATCGAATCGGCCTGGGCCAACTTTTTACTTCCGCCTTCGGCGGAGAACAACGGCGCCAGCGCCAGAATTGCCCCGGTAGGATAACAGCCCGGATTCGCCACTAACTCAGCGGCTTTAATTTTAGCGTGGTTCAACTCGGTTAACCCATAGACCGCCTTCTCCAAATAATCGGGATGGTGGTGAGGGGTGTGGTACCATTTTTCATAGAGAGACGGGTCTTTCAACCGGAAATCCGCCGAAAGATCAATGACTTTCTTCCCCGCTTCCACGATGGCCACCGCGATATCCTGCGAAATAGTATGCGGCAGAGCCAGAAAAACCACGTCTGCCAGAGGAAGTATCCTCTCCACATCTAAAGTAAAACAGTCCAGAGAGATCCTCCCCGCGAGCCGGGGCAATAATTTGCCGATCGGTTCCTCTTTCTCCAGGTTCGCTGAAGCGGTCACCGCGGTGATCTTCACCTGTGGATGTCTTAGAAGAATCTCTATGAGTTCTTCTCCGGCGTATCCTGTCGCGCCGAGAATTCCAATCCTGACCGGCATGGCATTTTCTCCTTAATAGTTAAATGTAACTTATTATAACAGTTCATATTCAGTATTTCAATTTGGTTGTCAGTCGAAGTCAGTTGTACGTCGTCAGTCGTACGTCATCAGTAAAAAAGCCCAATTTCCGAAGGATTCACGGAACCGGGCTTTTGATTGACTGCAAGTATATCAAACTTAAGACTGACAACGTACGACTGACGACTATTTTATCGTTTTGAGAACTGGTTGCCGCGGCGCGCTCCTCTTCGTCCATACTTCTTGCGCTCTTTGGCGCGGGGATCACGAGTCAAAAATCCCGCCTGGCGCAGCGCTTTCTTAGAAGTTGGATCCAACACCACTAACGCGCGGGCAATTCCCATCCGGACGGCTCCCGCCTGTCCGGTAGGGCCGCCTCCCCTGACATCTGCGACCACGTCGCATCCTTCAGCCGCTTTGACCAGCTTCAGCGGCTGTTGAACAATAATCTGATGGACATCTCTTGAAAAATGAGTTTCAAGCAACTTTCCATTCACGGTAACTTTACCTGTCCCTGGGACCAGCCAGACTCTGGCAATCGCCACTTTCCGTCTTCCTGTCGCGTTAATCCTGGAAGGGATTTCTACTTTCGGCATCTCTAAAACTGCTTGCTCAGTCATATTAGTTTCCTATCGCCAACTCTATTGGCTGCTGGGCCTCTTGCTCATGCTCAGCCCCATCGTAAACCCTCAAATGCCGAATCAGATCGTCCCCCAGCCGGTTCTTGGGAAGCATCCCTTTGACCGCGTGCCGGATGACTTGGTCAGGCGCTCTCTTCAGCCAGTGGGCCAGTGATTCTGTCTTTAACCCATCCGGATATCCTGAATACCGGGTATAAACTTTTCCCTCCATCTTATTGCCGCTGACCCGTATCTTAGCCGCGTTAATGACAATCACTCCGTCGCCGCAATCAATATGAGGAGTAAAAATGGCCTTATGTTTTCCGCGAAGAATCGAGGCGGCCTTGGAAGCCAACCGTCCCAAGATCGCCCCATCGGCATTGATCAGGCGCCACTTTCTTTCCACTCCATTTCGCTTCGCGCTATAGGTTTTTCTCATAACTGCCACGTAAGATTAGAGCTTTTAATCATACCGATAGAACCCACTTCTGTCAAGTTTTTTCAATCTTAGTGTAGTAAGCTAATGAAATGTCCCCTTTTAATAGCACG